>NZ_LUKH01000876.1:0-1529 GCF_001593695.1 Leisingera sp. F5
GGCCTCGTCGATGTCGGTCACCATCAGCTTGGCGCCGGCCTCGGTCAGAAACCGGCAAAGATACCAGCCGACATGGCCCAGGCCCTGCACCGCAACGGTGACGCCGCCCAGATCACGGCTGCCGTGTTTGTGGGCACGCGTGGTGCAAATCGCGTTGAAAATACCGCGGGCGGTGATCGGAGAGGGATCGCCGCTGGCATATTCGCCATCGGCAAGACCTGCCACAAACCGGGTTTCCTCTGCCAGAACCCCCATGTCGGAAGGGCTCATCCCCATGTCTTCGGCAGTGATGTAGCGGCCGTCCAGGCTTTCGATGGCACGGGCAAAGGCGCGCAGCAGCTCCGGCGATTTGTCCCGGGCAGGGTCGCCGATGATCACCGCCTTGCCGCCGCCCAGCGTAAGTCCCGCTGCGGCGTTCTTGTAGGTCATGCCTTCGCTGAGCCGCTGTACGTCGGTCAGTGCTTCCTCTTCGCTGGCATAGGGGCGCATCCGCAATCCGCCGGCGGCGGGACCCAGCCGGGTGGAGTGGATGGCGATGAAGCCAAGCAGCCCCGCGGAGGCCTCCTCGACGCGGTAGATCTCTTCATGGGTGGTTGATGCGACGGCAGTCACTGTCATCTGGATTGCTCCTCCAAAACTTTTCCCGATGATACTAGGGCGCGGGCGCCGGTTTTCACTAAAAAGACCTGCCAGAACGGTGGTGTTTGGTGGTATGCTCTGTAGAAGAAGCCTATCTTAGAGGAAACCTCCATGGACTCAATTGATCGCAAGATCGTGGCCGCGCTTCAGCGCAATGGGCGGCTGAAGATTTCCGAATTGTCAGAGAAGGTCGGGCTATCGCCAACGCCCTGCGCGCGCCGGGTGGCCAATTTGGAGGAAAGCGGCGTGATCAGCGGCTATTCCGCGCGGGTGGATCAGGCCAAGATGGGGCTGCCGGTCACGATCTTTGTGGCGGTGGAGCTGGAGCGCCAGTCAACCGGCGCCCTGCAGGCCTTTGAAAAAGCGGTGCGCCAGTTCGATCAGGTGATGGAGTGCTATTTAATGACTGGCACGCGCGATATCCTGTTGCGGGTGGTGGCCGAGGATCTGCCGGATTTCGACCGGTTTCTGGAGGACCGTCTGATGCGGGTGCCGGGCATTCGCAATACCCGGTCCAGTTTTACCCTGCGCACCATGATTCAGCGCGATGCCCTGCCGGCCTGCTAACCGGTTCACGCCGGAGGGGGCCTGTGTTAGGCTGGCTGCACAGAGCAGGCCCGCACGTCTGGCTGCCAATCGCAACGGCGCGGGGCGGCTGAGAAGCCGATGCAGGGTAAATAACAGGATCATGGGGCACAAATGGCAAGAGCAACCAGCAAAAGCAGTACATCCGGGCGCAAGTCCGGCGAGGGCAAGCCACCTGTCCGCAAGGCAGGCACGCTGAAGGCATCCACCGCTAGGACGGCGGCTGTGAAACCTGAGACAGGCGAACCTGAAGATGTGAACGCACCGATGCAGCGGAACGCGCCGGAGGCTAATCCGTCATCCGA
>NZ_LUKH01000877.1:0-1528 GCF_001593695.1 Leisingera sp. F5
TATCTGGGATGCCTAAACGCGGTTATCATCACGGCAATCTGCGCCAGGCGCTGGTCGAAGCGGCCCTGCATCTGATCGAGGCCAAGGGCCCGACCGGGTTCACCCTGTCGGAGGCTGCCAAACAGGCAGGTGTGACCCCCGCCGCCGTCTACCGTCATTTCAAAGGGCGCGAGGATCTGATCGCCGAGGCCGGGCGGCAGGGCTATGCGATGTTTGCTGACCTCATGCAGCACGCCTATGATAAATACCAGCCCTCGGCCCTGGCCGCGTTCGAGGCCACAGGGCGCGCCTATCTCGCCTTTGCCCGCAAGCATCCGGGGCACTACATAGCCATGTTCGAAAGCGGCATTTCGGTGAACCGGACGCCGGAACTGGCTGATGCCGCCGCACGGGCACGGGCAATTCTGGAGCGCGCCGCTGCGGACCTCAGCCAGCATATCCCGGAAGATAAACGCCCGCCGGCCTCAATGTTCTCGGCCCATGTACTGGCGATGAGCCACGGGGTGGTGGAGCTTTATGCTCGGAATTCTCCGGGGGCCGCCTCCCCTTTCCCGCCTGAGGACTTGCTGGAAAGCGGTATCGGTATTTACCTGCGCGGGCTGGGGCTGATTGCACCCGACGGCTAGAGCCCCTCTAGAACCGTCCGCTGGGTTGCCGGGCACCCAGTTCATCACCGACATTGACCAGATGCACCTCGCCGATGCCTTTGATATCCTCGAGGCCAATATCGGTGACGCGGAATTCTTCGGAGAGGGCTTCCTTCATTTCATCCGGGGCGACGATTTTCATTGGATTGGCGAAGACTTGCAGGCGGGAAGCCAGATTCACCGCCGGGCCGAAGACATCATAGACATACTTCTGAATGCCCACCACCGAGCCGACAGCAGAGCCGGTTCCCAGACCGATGCGCGCCTGCCATTTATGCTGATGGCTCTGGTTGCGCCGGTCCAGATACCGAAGGAAGCGGGTAGCGCAATGGGCCACCGCAGTGGCGTGGTCGGGCGCCGGTTCTGGCATTCCGGAAACCGCTAGATAGGCATCGCCAATGGTCTTGATCCGCTCGCAGCCGTATTGTTCGACGATGCGGTCAAAGGCCGTGAAAATATCGTTCAGCTCACCCAGGGTCACAGTCGGGTCTGTGCGGGACGCGAAATCGGTGAAATTCACAAAGTCCAGCATCACCACCGAGACCTTGGGGTAAAGCTGCGGGGTCACCACGCCGAAGGTCTTGAATTCCTCATAGACCGAACGCGGCATCAGGTTCAGCAACAACCGCTCCACCCGCTCCTTTTCACGTTCCAGCTCGCGGGTGTTGCGCTCCACCATGGCAGAATAGCTGTCAATCATGCTTTCCAGCTCGCGGATCCGGGTGATGTTCTGGCATTCCACCACCAGAAGCGCCTCGTTCAGATGGCTGGCCTGCGAAATATTGATGGCGAAAACCAGTGTGCGCCGCTTGCGCTTGATCTTCAGCTCCGCCGAATAGCGCAGCCCTTCGTCGCACAGCGAGTCGAGGTCGTCCGGCTGC
>NZ_LUKH01000878.1:0-1526 GCF_001593695.1 Leisingera sp. F5
GTGGATCGCGCTCCATTTGCCCGCATCCTTGTACAGTTTGTCAGCGATCACCGACAGGCTGTCGCCCGGCTGCACGGCATAGACCCCGCCGCAGGTCTCGGCCGCAGCGGAATTGGCTGCAAGGGCAAAAAGGCCCATGGCAGCGGCTGCAATGTAATTCTTCATAGTCCCCCCGGGAAATAGTCTGCACCGCAGCCGGCTCCGGTCTGCAGCGCCCGTGTTCTGGTTGTTATGGGTAGTCCCCGGCCGGCGCCGGCATCCTGCCGGCTGCTCAAACGGGAACGGCTCCGGCGCGGATACCGGAGCCGAGATCAGTTGCCGACGAACAGCGCCAGCAAGGTGGCCGTGTCGACCCGTCCGTCAGCCCCGATCAGGCTGGCAGGCAAGGTGATTTCCTTACGTTCGTAGGCACCGTTCACCAGCTGGTCGATATAGGCCTCGGACTGGCCCTGCGCCGCGGCAGTCAGCACCATTTTGTAAAGCGCGGTTCCTTCGGCCGGGGCCGCAGCTGCCGCCTGATTGAGGCTTTCAGGATTTGCCTGCCTGCTGCGCAGCGCGGCCAGGGTTCCGGCGGTGATACGGGCGACCATCGCGTCTTCGCCGCTGGCGCCGTCCTTTTGCAGGCCGGCCGCCGCGGCGGCACCGGCCGGCTGCACGGTGCCGGCAGAGGCATCCGCTGCTGCCGGTGTTTGCAGGCTGGCCTGCTCAGCCCTTTCAGCCGGTTCAGCCGGGGTTCCGCCGCTGAACTGGAAATACAAAAGCATCGCCGCAGCGACTGCCAGACCCGCTGCAGCCAAGCCCAGTTTCGGCAGCGCGCTGCCACCGTCCGCCTGCACCGGCGCAATGGGCTGCGGACCTGGAACAATTTTCTGTTCATCCGCTGCTGCACTGGCGGGTTTCGCCGCCATGGCAGATTTGGCCGTTTTGACGGCAGCAGTTTTTGAAGAGGCAGGCTTTGCAATTGCCGCCGCGGGTTCCGGTTTGAACCCGGAGCTGTCCGCGACCAGCCCGATTTTCATATTCTTCGGTGCCGATACCCCGTCAATCCGGATAGATGCACCGCGCGGCTTGCCCGGCTCGCCTACCGGTTGCGCGTCCGCTTTCCGCTTCAGCATAATAAACTGCCCCCCTGCCCCATGCCATATTTTTAAGTCGGCTGAAAACCTACATGGAATTAACGAATTCTTAACCAATTGTAGAAAACCGGTCAACATCTAGAGGAATTCAATTTGCCAATACACAAGGCCGCACCCGGAAAAAGTGCAGGAAATCCCGCAACAATAGCGCAAAAATGATAACGCCCGGCAATTAAGCCGGGCGTCACACACAAGCCAAAGCTGAAAGCCGGGTTATCCCAGCGCGCTATCGCAGCGGCCGCAAACACCGTCATGGACGTGATTGCCCACATCCGGCAGGATCTTCCAGCAACGCTGGCACTTGCCGCCGTCGGCTTTCTCAAACACCACCGAAACACCGTCGACCTCGGGCATACGGAATGCTTCGGCCGGGGCCGGATCATTGGTCAG
>NZ_LUKH01000879.1:0-1526 GCF_001593695.1 Leisingera sp. F5
TGCCGCGGTCGACAGCCCGCCCAGTTGCTGCAGCACCTGATGCCCCAGCCGCACCGACTGCGCCGCCAGCGCCGCCGCAATCGCCAGCACCAGCGCCAATACCCAGCGCGGCATCGTTGGAAATCCGCGCAGCATCACCTGACTGCTCCCTGCCTGCCATTCACGGCTGAATTACGATCCGGTCCAGTTGCCAAATACTGCGCGAAAAGACTTCTTCGGTGCGGTAAGCCGGGTTGCTGTCATAAGGGTACACCACCCATAGCGGCCCCTTGTTGCGCAGGGACATTTCCGCACCGTTGCGCTCAAAGGCAACAATCGGGCCGCCTTCAACCGCATCCGCAACAGGGATTTCCACCGCATAGTCATTCACCGCATAAGCTACAAGCCGCCCGCTGCTGACATCCATCCGCCCCACCAGAACAGCCAGCGGCACGCCGGTGAATTGCTGCGGCCCGGTGGTCCAGATGGTCTCCGTCTCAAAGGTGACCGGAGCCAGCGCACGCAGATCCTCGATCGTGTATTGCACCGCAGGTTCCGCCGCGCCCTCCACTCCGACCGACAGCAGCACCGGTTGCGCTTCATCCGCAAAACCTGCGGCTGCACACGCCATGACTGCAAGCGAAGCCAAGGCCGCGACCTGCGAAATCAACCCTCTCATTCCAGCACTCCTCTTTTAAGGCAGTCTCCACAACAACCGGGCAAAGCATGGCATATCCGCTCGCCCCGAAAACCGGCACCTGAGGATAGGTTCATGACCTTTCGTATAGGGTGCACAACCGCCAGAGTAGCGCCATCACCCTAATGTTGGCTTACCGGAGACCGTCAGAACGTCGTAATATCAATAAAATTTCCAGCACACGCACAGGAGCAGCAGCAGATGTTCACACCCCAGTCCAGGCCGCAATCCAAGGTTGACAGTTTTGAAACCCTTGTCGCTGTAGACTGGGACCGGGAAATAAAGAACAGGTCTAGTGGCTACATGCGCATTTTGCTGGCAGACGATCATGATATGGTCCGCGAAACAATCTCCGCCTACCTCAAATCCGAGGGCGGTGCTGAGGTCGCTCTGGCGACTGATCTGCCAGGTGCGATTTCGCAGATTTCCGAACTCGGCCCCTACGACCTGGTGCTGCTCGACTACAACATGCCCGGCATGATGGGACTCGACGGCCTGGCCAAGGCGCTGGAGGCCAATGGCGGCAAGGGCGTAGCCATTCTGTCCGGCAGCGCGCCCGCCCGCACCGCGCAGGAGGCGCTGGATGCCGGTGCCATCGGCTTCATCCCCAAGACCATGGGCGCGCAGTCACTGCTCAATGCCGTGCGCTTCATGAGCGCGGGAGAGATCTACGTGCCTGTCGATCTGATGCGCGAAGACGCCTCGGCCAACACCCATCCGCTTGCTGAGAAACTCAGCCCGCGCGAACTGGAAGTGCTGAACGGATTGTGCCGCGGCTTGTCGAATAAGGAAATCGCCCGCGAGCTGGAGTTGCAGGAAGTGACAATCAAACTGCACGTGCGCACGCTTT
>NZ_LUKH01000880.1:0-1525 GCF_001593695.1 Leisingera sp. F5
GTCCCTTGCTGCCTGCAGGTGACCCGGTGCCGCGGCTGTGGTCTATTGGGGTAATCACAACAAACGGAGGCGGAAATGCAGTTTGGAAGCTTGATCGGGATGCTGATCATCGGGGCGCTGGCCGGCTGGCTGTCAGGCAAGATCATGCAAGGGCGCGGCTTTGGCATCCTTGGCAATATCATCGTCGGCGTGGTTGGCGCCTTTCTGGCCGGAACGATCTTTCCGGCACTGGGGTTTGCCGCGGGCGGCGGTTTCATCTGGTCGCTGATCCATGCCACCATCGGGGCGGTGATCCTGCTGTTCCTGATCGGCCTCATACGCAAGGCCGGGTAGGGCGCAGGCGACAATTGACGAAAAAGGCGCCCGCGCAGGGCGCCCTTTATCATTCGGCAAGATTGCTGACTGACGGGGCCGTCAATGCGCCATCAGCACCGGTACTTTGGCCTGTTCCAGCATGTTGCGGGTGGCACCGCCAAGGATCGCTTCGCGGAAGCGGGAATGGCCGTAGGCGCCCATCACAATCAGATCAGCGGCAGTGTCCGCCGCATGGCGGTTCAGCACATCGGATACCCGGGTCAGGGTCTTGCTGAGAACATCGATCTCGCAGGCCACCCCATGCCGGGACAGCATCTGTGCCAGCAAGCCGCCGGGGTCGGAGCGTTCCGGCCCGTGCTGCGGCGGGTCGATCACTGCGATACGCACCAGATCGGCGCCTATCAGGAATGGCATTGCCCGGCGGATCGCGGTCATCGCTTCGATGCTTTCGTTCCAGGCCACCAGAACGGTTTTGGGCTGGCGCATCGGTGCGGCATCGTCGGGCACCACCAGCACCGGGGCGCGGCCTTCGAACAGGGCGGCTTCGACGATCGGTTCGGCTTCGGCGCGCTTGCCCGGGCCATAGGGTTTGCTCAGCACAACCAGGTCGGAAAAACGCGCCTGACGCGCCACGTGGCGGCCGAGGTCCGCGATTTGGGCGACACCGCTGTCGGTGGCAAACGGCACGCCGGCCTGCTGCAGCGCGGCTTCGGCCAGGGCTTCGACCTGCTCGGCTTCTTCCTGGGCACGGGACAGGGTTTCCTGCAGCACCATCGCATTGGCGCCTGCGTAATAATAGCCGGTCTGGGTACGGTCGACCCCAAGGCAGAGCGCATTGGCATGTGCACCAAAGTCTTCGGCCAGGGCCGTAATCTGCGCCAAAGGCGCTGCTGCTGTTTCCGCAGCTGTGAGAATGGTAAGCAAGGACTTGTAGGACATTGACACCTCTCGGCCGATGATACTGCGCAGCCCGGATAGCTGCGGTGCAAAGAATTCCGTTACACGGGCAGATGTGTCACATGTTGCGCGGATTTGTCTTGATGCAGATCAAGGCATCAAAGATGCGCCTTTTGCATGAAGGGCGCGGTCTAATAACGTTCCCGTATCCGCAGGATTCGCGGGGGCATGGCAAAGGGACGCAAGATGTCTAACTATATCAAGCTGATAGCGCTTGGTCTGGTCACGCTGTTTGCGATGATCGGTTCCAATT
>NZ_LUKH01000881.1:0-1523 GCF_001593695.1 Leisingera sp. F5
GTCGATGATGGAGCCGCCGAACTCGGGGCCGAACCAGGCCTCTACATAAGGGGTTTTCACTTTCAGCGGGTTGCCCAGAAAGTCGGTCTGGGTCTCGTCGACGGTCTCAAAGCTGAGGTTCAGAAAACGTTGCACGGTGACAGCGCAGAAGGCGCCGATCATGAACAGGGCCCCATGGGCAAAGTTCACCACGCCAAGCGTGCCGAAGATAAGTGTCAATCCCAGCGCGATCAGCGCATAGGCCGAGCCTTTGTCGAGCCCGTTCAGGATTTGCAGGAGAATGGCGTCCATGGGTCCCACCGTTCGTCAGGTCAGGGAAGGGTCTTCCGGCAATGCCGGAAGACCCGCGATGCGGCGCAGCCGGATTCCGGTACGGAATCCGGGCCGGAACTATTGCATAATTCCGGCGCCAGTGGCGGGCTTCAGGCGCCCGGGTTGCAGGAGCCCAGTTGGCCGCCGGCAAACATCGGGTGGTCCGGTGCGTATTCCACCTGTGCACGCGGGGTGACCTCGACCACTTCCAGAAGGTCGAATTCCGAGGTCGGATTTTCCTTACCGCGCACCACCAGAACGTCTTTGAAACACTGGTGGTCTTCGGCGCGGTACAGGGTCTTGCCATTGCCCAGCCCGTCGAATTCAAAGCCTTCCAGCGCTTCGGCAACACCGCAGGGGTTGAAGGTGCCCGCACGCTCAACCGCATCCGCATAAAGCAGCGTCTGGCAGTAGGTGGTATGGGCAGCCTGGCTCGGCGGGAAGCCGTATTTGGTGCCGAAGGATTTGACGAACGCTTTGGAGCCTTCGTCCTGCAGCGTCCAGTGCCAGTTGGTCGAGCCGTGGATGCCTTTCACGTTGGCGCCTGCCCCCTTGGCCATCAGGCGGGAGTAGAGCGGCACGACGATCTCGAAGTTCTTGCCGTTCACCACCTTGTCGCGCAGGCCGAACTGCACCGCATTGGTCAGCGAGTTCACCATGTTGCCGCCATAGTGGTTCAGCACCAGCACATCAGCGCCAGAGTTCAGAACCGGCGCGATGTAGGAGGAAAAGTCGGTCGCGGCCAGCGGCGTGCGCACCTTGTTCACGGTGTTCCAGCCCAGGGCCTCGGTTGCGGCTGCAATCGATTCTTCCTGGGTCCAGCCCCAGGTGTAATCGGCGGTCAGGTGATAAGCGGTGCGGTCGGTGCCATAGAGGTTCTTCAGCACCGGCGCCAGCGCCGCGCCCGACATATAGCCGTTGAAGAAGTGGCGGAAACCGTTGGCTTTTTTGTCTTTGCCGGTGGTGTCGTTGGAATGCGTCAGGCCGGCCATGAAGATCACGCCTGCCTCCTGGCAGAGACCCTGCACGGCGATGGCAACACCCGAGGACGAGCCGCCGGTGATCATCACCGCGCCGTCTTTTTCGATCATCGACTTGGCCGAGGCACGGGCGGCATCGGATTTGGTCTGGGTGTCGCCGGTGACATATTCCACCTTCTTGCCCAGGATGCCGTTCCCTTGCAGCGCCTTGGAGCTGAAGGTGTTCATCAT
>NZ_LUKH01000882.1:0-1523 GCF_001593695.1 Leisingera sp. F5
ACGGGAAAAACACTTTGGCGGATACCGCACACGACAGGAATACCGGCGTCGCGCCGGAAACCGCTGATCAGACAGGCGAGGTCTATGACCGCCGCACGCTGACCTATGCCAATTCCTTTGACGACCGCTGGACCTCTCTGGCGATCAAGACCATCGAATGGCTCACCGGAAAACTGACCATCCTGCGTATGGTCAGCAAGTTCGAAAAACAGAATGCGGAATACCGCGGCCAGAAGTTCTGGCGCGGCGCCCTCAATATTATGGGCATTGATCTGCAGACGCCGGAAGAGCAGATCAACAACATCCCCAAGGACGGACCTGTGGTGATCGTTGCCAACCATCCCCACGGGATGGTTGATGGCATGATCTTTGCCGACCTCATCGGCCGCCGCCGCCTGGATTACCGCATCCTGACCCGCTCGGTGCTGACAGGGCTGGACGAAGCGGCAACTTCCTTCATGATCCCGGTGCCGTTCCCGCATGATCCCGAAGCGCAGCGCAAAATGGTCGACATGCGGGCCAAGACCATGGCCTTCCTCAAGGACGGCGGCGCGGTGGCGTTGTTCCCGTCCGGCGTGGTGATGTCTTCCGACAGCTGGTTCGGCCCTGCGGTTGAGCGTGAATGGAACGTCTTTACCGCACAGCTGATCCGCCGCTCTGGCGCCCGGGTGGTGCCGATATACTTCCCCGGCCACAATTCCCGCTGGTATCAGATCGCCTGCCGGATCTCACCGATCCTGCGTCAGGGTCTGCTTCTGCGCGAGATTGTCCGCTCCTGCAACAAGCCGCAGGCGCCAGTTGTGGGCAAACCGCTGACGGACGCGCAGATGGAACAGCTGCAAAGCGATCCGCGGGGTTTCATGGCCTGGCTGCGCGAACATACCCTGAGCCTCGGCAAACAAGGCTAAGTCTGCCTCATCACCGGGTCAGAATCAGAAAGGTGCCCCGCGGGGCGCCTTTTTTTGTTCCCGCTACCGTGTCGGCACCGGCGTTTCCCCGCGATAGTCATAGAAGCCGCGCTGTGTCTTGCGGCCCAGCCAGCCGGCCTCGACATATTTGGTCAGCAGCGGGCAGGGGCGGTATTTGGTGTCCGCCAGCCCGTCATGCAGCACGTTCATGATTGCCAGGCAGGTGTCCAGACCGATGAAATCCGCCAGTTCCAGCGGCCCCATCGGGTGATTGGCGCCAAGTTTCATCGACTCATCGATCGATTTGACCGAACCGACGCCCTCATACAGCGTATAAACCGCCTCGTTGATCATCGGCATCAGAATGCGGTTGACGATGAAGGCCGGGAAATCTTCAGCACTTGCAGAGGTCTTGCCCAGGCGGGCCACGACTTCCTGGCAGGCAGTGAATGTCGGTTCATCCGTGGCAATGCCGCGGATCAGCTCAACCAGCTGCATCACCGGCACCGGGTTCATGAAATGGAACCCCATAAAGCGTTCCGGACGGTCGGTGCGGCTAGCCACGGATGAACCGACATTCACTGCCTGCCAGGAAGTCGTGGCCCGCCTGGGCAA
>NZ_LUKH01000883.1:0-1521 GCF_001593695.1 Leisingera sp. F5
TTTCCTGTCTAACTCAGAAATCACCCGTTCTGGCGGATGGTCTCGTTCTTCGGATCGTAGGGGCTATGTGAAGCCTGAGGTTGCAGTGGAAGGCACCAAGCTGAAGGTCAAGATCCAGGACAAGCTGTGGGATGCGGTCGTGACCTGCGACAGCCCCTACGATCCGAAGAACGAGACCATCCGCCAGAACGGGTGATTTCTGAGTTAGACAGGAAAAATGAAAAAGCCCCGGTTAATGTGCCGGGGCTTTTTTTGCTGCAGAAAGGTGTTGCGTTCAGGGAGCGAGATTTTGTGCCGCGGCAACGGCGGCCTGGAAATCACCTTCGGGGTCATTGGTCAGCAGCGTCGGCTGAAAACAGATTTCCTGGATGTCGTTCACCCCGGCTTGGTTCAGCCAAAACTTCAGATAGGCCGACTGATGATCCACTCCGAACGCTGGCGAGGGCATCCCCGGACCAAAGGCTCCGCTGGTCAGGGCCAGCACCGCCTTTTTGTTTTCTAACAAGCCGAAATAGCCTGTTTCCGGTTCAAGCCCCCACAACAGGCCGGGTTGATGAATCAGGTCAATGTACTGCTTGAATTTGTACGGGATGCTGCCGTTCCACATCGGCACGGCTATCAGGTAAATGTCAGCGCTGATGAAACGCTGAGCCATGCTGGTAATCTCGTCCCAAGCAGTCAATTGGCAGCTGTCATGGTCCTGCCCCGTGATCACGTTCATCTTGGCGGCCACCTTGTCGCCGTCATAGTCCGGCAAAACCTCCGCCGAGAGGTTAAGGACGTCCACGTCGATCCCAGGTTTCACGGCTTGCAGTTTGGAAAGATAGGCGTCAGCGAGCGCCTTTGATTTCGAGTCAGCTCCACGTGGAGAAGCTTGAATAAACAACAGTTTGGTCACGTTCGGGGGCTCCTGTCTAATAGTATGAGTGTCGTTAACAGGGCCAATATGAGTATGTTTTGTCCGCGCAAAAATAGCTTGAATTGCAAAGCATTTGTGCGGATTTTGCACAAATGAATGCAAGCGCAAGTGTCAATCTATTTGTTCATGTGGTCGAAGAGGGCAGCTTCTCGGCGGCGGCCCGTATTCTGGGGCTGGCGCCGTCATCCGTGGCCCGCCAGATACAGCAATTGGAAAACGAGCTTGGGGCACGGCTGTTTCAGCGCACGACCCGGAAGCAAAGCCTGTCCGAAGCGGGTGAGCTGTACTACCGGCATGCCAAACGCGCAGCTGAGGAGCTGGAAGCCGCCCGGACGGGCATCGCGCGCCTGACCGGCGCCCCGTCAGGTGTGCTGACGGTGACAGCCGAGCCGGATCTGGCCACAGAACTGATTTCGCCGGTGCTGCCAGAGTTCCTAAGCCAGCACCCTGACGTAAAGATCAGGCTGCTGTTCTCTTCGACCTTCGCAGACCTGGTGGAAGGCCGGATCGACCTGGCGATCCGCATGGGCCAGCTGAAGGACTCGAGCCTGGTTGCCCGGAAGATTTTCGACAGCCGTTCCCTGCTTTGCGCCAGCCCGGAG
>NZ_LUKH01000884.1:0-1519 GCF_001593695.1 Leisingera sp. F5
CCTGAGAAATGAGCAGTTTTTCCTCTTCCCGCATGACCCGCCGCGGTTTTGCCCTGACCGCCCTGGCCGGCGCCGGCGTTACCGCCGCCTGCGGCAACGGCGTCGGCAACAGCAACGGCGCCAAGATCGACGCCCGCGTCGACGCAACACTGAACCAGATGTACAGCCAGTACCCCAACACCCGCACCCTGGCCGATAAGGCAACAGGCATGCTGGTGATGCCGCTGGTCACCGAGGCAGGCTTTGTCTTTGGCGGCGCCTTCGGCCGCGGCGCCCTGCAGATCAACGGTGTGACCGTGGATTACTACTCCACCGTCAAAGGCAACGCAGGCCTGCAGATCGGCGCCCAGCAATATGCCCATGTTCTGTTTTTCATGACCGAAGACGCGCTGGCCGGCTTCCGCCGCTCCACCGGCTGGGCCGCCGGGGCCGATGTGGAATATGTGATCAAGGATGAAGGCAACGCGCTGACCGCTGACACAAATACGCTCACTTCCCCAGTGCTGGCTGTGGTGTTCGGCCAAGCCGGCTTGCGCGTCGGTGCCACGCTGGAAGGCACCAAATACACCCGTATCATCCCCTAATTGATCCGGGACGCGGCCGTGGCTCACAGCCTGCGCTTCTTTCTGGTTGGAAATACCTCCGCCGGAGGCATGGCCTTTCCCGCAGGAAAGGCCATTTTCGCTTGTCTCAGTCCAGTTTGCGCAGCCGCTTGAACAGCGAAGAGGTGTCCCAGCGCCCACCGCCCATCTTTTGCACGTCCTTGTAAAACTGATCCACCAAGGCAGTCACCGGCAGGCTGGCACCGGTTTCATCCGCTGCATCCAGACAGATGCCCAGATCCTTGCGCATCCAGTCCACCGCAAAGCCATGATCAAAGTGATCGTCCAGCATGGTCTCGTAACGGTTGGCCATCTGCCAGCTGCCGGCCGCGCCCTGGCTGATCACTTCAACCACCGAGTGCCCGTCCAATCCAGCCCTCTCTGCAAAATGCAGCGCCTCGCTCAAGCCTTGAACAAGCCCGGCAATAGCGATCTGGTTACACATCTTCGTCAGCTGCCCAGCTCCGCTGCCACCGATCCGGCGGCAGATTTTGGAGTAGGCATCAATCACTGGCTCAACCCGGGAGTAAGCGCCCTCATCACCGCCGCACATCACTGACAGCACGCCGTTTTCCGCCCCTGCCTGGCCGCCGGAAATCGGTGCGTCAACAAAGAACACGCCTTTCTCCTCTGTGGCGCCATAGAGTTCCCTGGTCACGGTTTCCGACACCGTCGTGTGATCAACAAACACCGCCCCTTCGCCCATCCCGGCAAAGGCGCCATCCGCCCCTAGGCAGACCGAACGCAGATCGTCGTCATTTCCAACGCAGGCCATTACAAACTCTGCCCCCGCTGCAGCCGCCCGCGGTGTGGCGCCGAACCGGCCGCCGTGCTCGGCAGCCCAGGCCTTGGCCTTGGCCTCGGTGCGGTTGTAGACGGTGACTTCATGGCCTGCGGCCTGCAGGTGCCCGGCCATC
>NZ_LUKH01000885.1:0-1519 GCF_001593695.1 Leisingera sp. F5
GCAAAGGTAGCGCCGCAGCAGCGGCACTGGCGCGGAGAGGTCAGCATGCGGGCAAGATGCGCGTCCAAAAGGCGGCCTTTCATCTGGAAGCATAGGAAAAGGCGCGGGCCGTCACGGCCAGCGCCTCCCCATGCACTGTTGGCGGCCCTCATACGCGGATGCGGCCGGAAGTTCAAACCCCCATGGACCGCGGGGACGCCAGCCTCAGCCGGTGGCTAGTTTCGAGGCATTCCAGGAGGCGCCGGGGGCCGGCATGTCCTGGATCTTGGCGCTGACCCGGCTGCTGCCTTCCAGCGCATCCAGGTATTCAGCCGTTACCCCGGTGACGTAATTGCCGTCAAAGCAGGAGCAGTCAAATCCCTGGATGTCCGGGTTGCCTTCCTGCGCCGCCCAGATCAGGTCTTCGAGCCTCTGATAAAACAGCGCGTCCGCCCCCAGCTCTTCGCGGATTTCGTCGATGCTGAGGCCATTTGCGATCAGCTCATGCTTGGTCGGCATGTCGATGCCATAGACGTTCGGGTATTTCACCGGCGGTGAGGCAGAGGCGATATAGACCTTCTTGGCGCCCGCATCGCGGCACATTTGCACAATCTTTTTAATCGTGTTGCCGCGCACAATGGAATCGTCAATCAGCAGCACGTTGCGGCCCTTGAACTCCAGCGGGATGGCATTCAGCTTGCGGCGCACCGATTTCTGGCGTTCCGCTTGGCCCGGCATGATGAAGGTCCGGCCCACATAACGGTTCTTCACCAGCCCTTCGCGGTAGCGGATGCCGGTGGAGTTGGCGACTTCCAGCGCCACGGGGCGTGCCGAATCAGGTACCGGGATGATGCTGTCGATTTCCAGTCCCGCGTCCTGGATCTGCTTGGCCAGCGCCTGGCCCATGCGCAGCTGGGTCTTGTAGACGGAAACACCGTCCATCATCGAATCAGGCCGCGCCAGATAGACATATTCAAAGATGCAGGGTGTCAGCTTGCCCTCGACCGCCTGGAAGCTGTGCATGTTGCCGTCGAGATCAACAAGAATGGCCTCGCCCGGCTTTACGTCGCGGATCTTTTCAAAGCCGTTGATGCCGAACGCCACGTCTTCAGAGGCAAAGCAGAAATCCTCGCCGCCGCTTTGTGCCGGGCGTCTGCCCACGGACAGCGGGCGGATGCCATTGGGGTCGCGGAACGCCAGCATGCCGACACCGGCGATCATGCACAGCACCGAATAGGCGCCCTGGATCCGCTCCATGGTCATCTTCACACCGGCAAAGATGTTGCGGACCGGCTCGGCATTACCGTTGACCTTGATCGCGTCAGCCACCTTGTCGGCCAGCACGTTCAGCATGATTTCGGAATCGGAGGTGGTGCGCAGATGGCGGCTGTATTTGCCGGTCACCTTCTCGCGCTGCTCGGCAGTATTGGTGATATTGCCGTTGTGAACCAGATAGATACCATAAGGCGCGTTCACAAAAAACGGCTGTGCTTCGGCCGCACTCAGCGAGCCCGCGGTGGGATAGCGGACATGGCCGATG
>NZ_LUKH01000886.1:0-1518 GCF_001593695.1 Leisingera sp. F5
CTGAGGCGGTGACGGCGGCCAGGCGGTTCGGTGCCGTACTGGCCAGTCATGACGACACCACAGCGGATCAAGTGGCTGTTTCAGCCCGGCATGGCATCAGCCTGGCGGAATTTCCGACAACGGTCGAGGCTGCGCGGACCTGCCATGGGCACGGGATCAAAGTCATGATGGGGGCGCCGAACTTAATCCGCGGCGGCTCGCATTCCGGCAATGTGGCGGCGCATGAGCTAGCGGAGTTGGAGTTGTTGGACATTCTTTCGTCAGACTATGTCCCTGCGGCATTGCTGATGGCAGCCGTTAAGCTGGGCGATCTCTGGGGTGACATGGCGCGCGGCCTGGGCACGGTAACCCATGCGCCGGCCGATGCAGTTGCGTTGAGCGATCGCGGGCGGCTGGAAACGGGCAAGCGCGCTGATCTGATCCGGTTCCGGCTGAAAGCCGGCGCGCCCGCCCTGCGCGGAGTCTGGTCGCGTGGTGAGCGTGTGGCCTGAGCAGCCCGCAATCCGGAAGGGGGAGAAGCGCCCGCCCTCTTGGGGCGTGCGCTGCCTGGCCAAAGGGCGGGGCGGGTACCGGCATCAGCCGGCCCGGTAGAACATGTAACGCCCCGGCGGGATACCGTCCGGGCCATCGAGCTCTTCAAAACCCGCCAGCGGCTGGCCGGAAACGATGATGCCGCCCGGCGCCATGACCCGGCTAATAACCGGGGAAAGCGCAGCAGCCTCGGCGACGTCCTGTTCTTTGACGCCATAGCCGAAGTCGTAATGCGCCAGAACGATTTTGCGCCCCTCGGCTGCCAGCCGTTCCAGCATTGGTTTTGCCTCGCCTTGCAGGAAATCCTGTTCCGGCGGCACGCAGGAGGGGTGGCATTGCAGCAGCCGGTCAATGACCCAGACCCGGCGGTTGGACAGGGTTTCACGCAGGTGGTCATAGGTGCGGCCGTTGCCAAGCCCCATGTCCAGGACATCGCCGTCCAGCGGGGTGACCTGATCTGCGGCCCAGTTCAACCCGTCGCGCTGGGCAGTGAGGCGGCGCAGCATGGAATCAAGACGGCTCATTCAGGACATCCTTTCATCATAGATCCAGGCCTCTGCCGGGCCGTCCAGCAGGCGCCTTGCAAGGGCGGCGGTAAAGTCCCAGACTGCTTCGTCATGCACCAGATGGTGGGTCAGAAGGCCGTAAGGTTCTGCATTGTCGGCATCGCCAAGCCGGCGGTCGCGCAGCTGGCATGGCACAAACATCGGGCGCAAGCCAGTGCCGAACATCTCTTGCAGAGCGGTCAGCCCACGTTCGGCGTCGTCCAGCAATTCCTCCAGCGGGCGGTGCGCTCCAAACTCGGCTTTCTTCTCGCCGGCGGGGGCATGGTTCTGGTGTGCCCATCCATGCACCACCGGGATCAGTTGCTGATGATCTGCAACAAAACGGCCAAGGTCCGGGGTGACACCGTGCGGGATCACCGCAAGATGCACGGGAAGGTCCAGGTCTGCAGATAGTTCTGTCAAACGCTCCAGCTCGGTTGAG
>NZ_LUKH01000887.1:0-1516 GCF_001593695.1 Leisingera sp. F5
ACGCTGGCTCGAACATTTCCAGCACCGGATGGGTTTCATAGATCACCAACCGCCCGCCCGGTCGCAACAGCCCGGCCACCGACTGAAAAAACCGGCCCAGGTCTGGCATCCAGTTCAGCACGCCGATGGTGATCACGGCAAAGTCGAAATCGCGGCGGATGCCGGATGGCAGGCTATAGATGTCAGCTCACAGGAATTCACAGTCCGATCCGGCAATGCCCTTCAGGATCTCCGCCTGCTTCAGGAACTCCGCCGACTGATCAATTCCCAGGCAACGCTCCGCCCCGAAGGCGGCCAGCGACAGCGTCTCGCGCCCATTGTTGCAGCCGATTTGAACCCCAGAAAGCCCCTGCAATTCGAACCCTGCCAGCGTCTGGGTCATTGTGGCGTCAAACGTCGAAAAACCAGGCCGGGCAAACCCGGCGGTCAGGTCCTGCCACAGGGCATTGTCCTTGTGCAGCCGAGCCGAGTCATCCCAGGCAAGACGGTTGGCGGCAATCGCCTGCTCCAATTCAATAGGCGCATCACCCACGGCAGGTCCTCCTGGGCTAATTTGATCAAATTTCAGGCACGGTGCCGGATTTTCAATCAGGGATCAACCCCCAGGCGACATGCATGCACGAAAAAGGGCCGCCCGCAGGCAGCCCTCTCATCACTCTGAACAGCCGGATCCGGCTTATTCGCCGCCGCCCAGCTGGTGGACATAGGACGAAACCGCGCGGATCTGCGCCTCGGTGAGGCGGGTGTTCCAGGCCGGCATCACACCATAGCGCGAGTTGGTCACGGTCTCGCTCAGGGTGGCGTAGTCGCCGCCGTAAAGCCAGATTGCATCCGCTAGGTTCGGCGCGCCTTGTTCACGGTCGCCGGTGCCGTCCTCGGCGTGGCAGGAAGCGCAGTTGTCAGCAAAGACAACCGATCCGGCCTCAACCTTCGACGCATCCTGCGCCTCGCCCGACAGCGACATCACGTAGTTGACCACCTGGGAAATCTCTTCTTTCTCAAGCAGCTCGTCGCGGCCGAATGCAGGCATCTCGGAATAGCGCGCATCATCGCTGTCCTCATTGCGGATGCCGTGGGCGACGGTGGCGTGGATATCCTCCACCGAGCCGCCCCACAGCCAATCGTCATCCAACAGGTTCGGATAGCCCTTGGCGCCCGCAGCACCAGAGCCGTGGCACTGGGCGCACCAGGTCTTGAACACCGCGGACCCGGCGGACACCGCGTAGGAGTTCAGCTCAGGATCTGCCGCAATGGCGGTCAGCTCGGTTGCCTCCAGCTTGGCGTTGACCGGCGCGTTGGCTTCTTCCACCGCGGTGATCTCAGCCGCCACATCGGCGCGGGTCGACCAGCCCAGCACCCCGGCAGTGGCGCCGTTGATCAACGGCCAGGCCGGATAGGCGATGGTATAGAGAACGCCCCAGATGATGGTGGCGTAGAAGGTCCACAGCCACCAGCGCGGCATCGGGTTGTCGAATTCCTCGATCCCGTCCCACTCATGGCCGGTGGTGTTCGGATC
>NZ_LUKH01000888.1:0-1516 GCF_001593695.1 Leisingera sp. F5
CGACAACACCGCAGCAGATCCGCAACCGGGTGAATGAGATCAGTTTCAACTCGTCCTTGCTGCGGGAGCTGCGCGCCATCAATTTTGTGCAGCGGCTGCTGGAGGATGGCACGCTTGAGGCTGGACGGATGAAGCAGGTTCGGGTGCACATGATTGCCGATGATGATCTGATGACGCAGCTATCAGTCACCACCAAGCTGTTTCCGGTGCCGCAGATCCTGGCGCGGCTGAAACAGGCAGGTCGGGATGCGGCAGACAGCTTCCTGGCGCAGGACGGTGAGAATATTGGCGTGCGCTCTTCCACGGATCTGCCTGCCATGTTCAGCTAGGTCAGGCGTTTTCTTTCAGCGCGGGTTTCTTGGCGTTTTCCAGCGGTTTTGAAGGATCTTTGGGGTTCGGGTAGACAAGGCCTGCCGAGATTACCAGCTTGGCAGAATCCTCCACCGACATGTCCAGCGCGATCACATCTTCTTCGGGGACGAACAGCAGAAAACCGGATGTCGGATTTGGTGTGGTCGGCAAAAAGACACTGACCAGGCCGCCGCTGGTTTCGACCTTCTTAGCGATCTCACCCTTGGCGTTGGTTGAAATGAAGCCGATCGCCCAGATGCCTTTGCGCGGGTATTGGACAAGGCAGGCCTTTTCAAAACTGCGTTCCGATTGGGCAAAGACGGTTTCGGAAATCTGCTTGATGCCCGAATACACGGTGCGGACCACCGGCATGCGTTCCACCAGACTTTCGGCAAAGCTGATCAGCGACCGGCCCAGGATGCCCTTGGCGACCCAGCCGACGACGATTGTGAACAGCAGAAAGATGATCAGCCCGACACCGCGCAGGTTGATGCCGATGTACTGTTCGGGCCGGACTGTGTGCGGTACCAGCGGCAGCACCACGCTGTCGATCCAGCCCATCACCGACCACAAGAGCCAGATGGTCAGACCCACCGGCGCAATGACGACGATCCCGGTAAAGAAGGAAGCACGCAGGCTGGCAAACAATCCGCGGCGTCGGTGAGGTTCTTCGTCGAAGGGCGTGGTCATGTGGCTTCTTTGCGGAAATTTCGAGTGGAACCTAGGCACTGATTGCGGGCGGAGCAATGGCATCCGCCGGGAAAATCAAGTCATTGTGCCAGTTTGTTCAGTTCCTGTGCGATCTTTGCCGCCAGCCGGGCGTTGTTGCGCACCAATGCGATATTGGCGGTAAGCGAACGGCCTTCGGTCAGCTCGAAGATGCGGCGCAGCAGGAAGGGGGTCACATCCTTGCCCGAGATGCCTTGTTCATCCGCCTCCGATTGGGCCTGAGTGATGACCGGAGCCAGTTCCTCTGCCGCGATTTCGGCGTCTGCCGGGATCGGGTTGGCGATCAGCTGGCCGCCGGGCAGCCCCATTGCCTGCCGTGTGGCATGGGCGCGGGCGATCTGCGCCGGATCATCCATGCGCAGCGGTGCTTGCAGATCTGACTGCGCCGACCAAAAGGCCGGAAAGCTGTCCTGGCCATAGGCGATGACCGGCACGC
>NZ_LUKH01000889.1:0-1512 GCF_001593695.1 Leisingera sp. F5
ACCAGCGACCAGCTGACAATCCGCCGCCTGAAGAAACAAAAGCTCGTCCTCAAGGACAAGATCGCCTTGATCGAAGACCGGCTGACCCCGGATATTATCGCCTGACAATTGCCACCGGACACGGCGCTGGCCTGCCCGGTGCTGTCCGCCCCCTGCCAAAGCTGCCGGGGCTCAGCCGCAGAACGCGGCGTTTCATCACCGCCCTGGTTCTCCCGCCCCCTTGCCTGCGCAGCAAGGCGTTGGGCCCGGCATCGCGCCTGGCGGCGCGCTGAGCGGCGGCGTTTGCGCCACCGTCTAGAGGTCTTTGCAGAGTCTCAGCGCATCATAGATGGCGGCATGCATATTGCGCCCGGAAACCGCATCACCGGCCCGCGCCAGCCAGAAGCTGCCCTGCGGATTGATGGCGGCAAAAGGACTGTCTCCGGCAATCATCGCCTGGTGGTCCAGCTGACCCAAATTGCGCGATTGCGGCTTCAGCGCATGGTAAAGATCGTCCGCAGGGGTGATCCCATGCTCACTGACCACATGATCCGCAACCCGCTCCGTCACTTCGCCGGTCAGGACATGGCGCAGGGTGATACGTTTGCGGCGCCCGTCCGCAACCACGGAAACCGGTTCCAGAAGGCACTCAAACGTGACGCCCTGCCGCACCAGATCGCGCAGCACCACTGCAGAATTGGTCGGCCCCAGATCATGCGCTGCCGTTCGGTCAGGCGTGGCCAGCGTTACTTTGCAACCGGCCTGCGCCATCGCATCCGCGCAGACCAAGGCCGCGTGATCGCCGCATTCATCCAGCAGCAACACCTCGCCTGCGGCCCGCGCCTCGCCGCTCAGCACATCCCAGCCGGAGGTGATCAGATGCCCGCCGGGGATCTCCAACCCTTCCGGCCAGCCGCCCGTGGCCACAATCACTGCGTCCGGGTCCTCGGCCAGCACGTCGTCTGCCTCGGCGTAGGTATTCAGCCGCACCTCAACACCCAGCCGCTCCGCTTCCGAGATCAGCCAGTCCGCCACGCCCCAAATCTGGCGCCGGGTCATGCCCTTGGCCGCCAAGGCAATTTGCCCGCCGAGCCGCCCGCCCGCCTCAAACAGCACCACCTGATGGCCGCGTTCCGCCGCCACCCGCGCCGCCTCCAGCCCGGCCGGACCGCCGCCGGCCACCACCACCTTGCGCCGCTCCGGCGCTGGCGCGATCACATGCGGCATCACCGCCTCGCGCCCTGTGGCTGCATTGTGGCCGCAGACCGCGGGCTTGCCCTGATTGACCCGGTCGACGCAATAGCCCAGCGCCACGCAGGGGCGGATGCGCTCTTCTTCGCCGCGCCGCAGTTTGGCTACCAGATAGGGATCGGCCATATGCGCCCGTGTCATGCCGATCATGTCGGCCTGGCCTTCACGGAGGGCATGGCGGGCGGTGGCGATGTCGGCCACGCCGCCGGCATGAAACACCGGCAGATCCACTGCCTGGCGGATGCGGCCCGCAACGTTCAAATCCGGCGCGGCGGGCAAGCC
>NZ_LUKH01000890.1:0-1510 GCF_001593695.1 Leisingera sp. F5
GCGGTGATCTCGCGCCGCCAGGCCGTAAGCCAGGCCGAGGCACGCGTGGATCAGGCTGCCACCCGCGTGGCCAGGGCGCAAATCGCATTGGACGAAGCGCGGCGTGAGCTGGACGATACCACGATCATGGCGGGTTTTGACGGGACCTTGCAGGCAGTGAGCCTGGTGCAGGGGCGGCTGGTCTCGACCAACGAAAAACTGGCGGATCTGGTTGACCCGGATCTTCTGGAGGCGGCGTTCCGGGTGTCCACCGCGCAATACGCCCGGCTGTTGGACGCCGAGGGCCGTCTGCTGCGTGCGCCGGTGCGGGTCTCGCTCGATGCGGCCGGCGCGGATCTGAGTGCCGCCGGGCAGATCTCCCGTGCCAGCGGGGCGGCTGGCGATGGTCAGACGGGACGGCTGATCTATGCCCGGCTGGAGGCCGCGCCGGGGTTCGAACCTGGCGATTTTGTCACCGTCAAGGTAACCGAGCCGGAAGTCAGGGCCGTGGCCCGTGTCCCGGGTTCGGCGCTGGGCACGGATGGCTCTGTCCTGGTGCTGGGCCCTGAGGACAGGCTGGAGGCGTTGCCAGTTGAACTGGTGCGCCGTCAGGGCGATGACGTTCTGATCCGCGGTTCGGGGCTGGAGGGGCGAGAGATCGTCACTGGCCGCACGCCGCTGCTGGGCGCGGGCATCAAGGTGCGCCCGCTGCGCCGGGGCGCCGCAGCGCAGGCCCTGCAAGAACTGATTGAGCTGAGCGATGAGCGACGGGCACGGCTGGTTGCTTTTGTCGAGGGCAGCAGTGTGATGCCGTCCGGATTGAAGGAGCAGATGCTGCAGCAGCTGGCTGAGGCGCGGGTGCCCGCGCAATTGGTCAACCGGATCGAATCCCGGATCGGAGGCTGAGCGTCATGGTCCGTAAGCTCCCCCGGCCGGCCCGCGGGCTGTTCAGTTATTTCACCCGCCACCGCACCGCCGCGAACCTTCTGCTGGTGATCATGCTGGTGCTGGGCGCGGCAGCGATGCCCAACATGCGGGCGCAGTTCTTCCCGGATGTGATTGTCGAGCGCGTCACGGTCACGGTCGAATGGGAGGGCGCAGGCCCCGAGGATGTGGACAGTGCCATCGTGCAGGTTCTGGAACCTGCGCTGCTGGCGGTGGACGGGGTGGAGGAGACATCATCAACCTCGCGCGAGGGGCGGGCAACTCTGACGCTGGAGTTTGAGCCGGGCTCGGACATGGGGCAGGCGACGGATGATGTGCAGGCGGCGGTCGATGGTATCACCACTTTGCCGGAGGAGGCGGAGGAACCGGAAGTGCGCCGCGGCGCCTGGCGCGACCGGGTGACCGACGTTGTGATCTCTGGCCCGGTGGCCGCCGGGCAGCTGGGTCTGTTTGCGGATGAGCTGGTGATCCGGTTGTTTGAGGCGGGCGTCACCCGGACCACTATCCGCGGCGTGGCTGCACCTGAGACAATCGTTGAAGTGCCCACTGCCAAGCTGATGACACATGACATCACCATGCGCGAAGT
>NZ_LUKH01000891.1:0-1508 GCF_001593695.1 Leisingera sp. F5
GCAGCAGCAGGATGACGCAGCTGAGCCTGCGGAGGCCGCCGCTGAAGTCGAAGGCGCTGCCGCAGAAGAGGTGAAGGAAAAGAAACCTTCCCGCAGCCGCACCCGTACCCGGTCGCGCAAGCCCAAAGCCAAACCGGCTGAGGCAGAGACCGCAGAGACCGCGCAAGAGGCTCCTGCCTCCGTCGAGACCGCTGAAGCAGTGGCACAAGACGCCCCGGCCGCGGCTGAAGCTGAAGATCCTCCTGCAACGGAGACCGTTGCGCGGGCACCGGCTGATGACGCAGCAGAAAGTGCTCCAGCCGCTGTTGTCGATGATGCTGAGCCTGCCACCGGGAGTGCTGTGGAAGCCGAAGTTGCGGTTCCAGCAGAGGCTACTGCTGTGGAAGTTGAAGCCGCTCCGGCAGAACCGGTCGCGGTTGAAGCCGAAGCAGCACCGGTGGAAGTGCCTGCAGATACAGCACCGGACGCAGCTGCTGAGGCGGTAGAAGAACAGCCTGCTGCAGAAGAGGCTGCACAGCCGGAGCAGGCACCCTCGGAAGAGGAGAAGCAGCCGGAACCTGCAATGGCCGTTGCAGCGGCTGAACCGGAACCGGCAGCACCGCCCAAACCGAAACGCCGCGGCTGGTGGTCGGTGGGCAGCTGATCGCGAAATGAGATTTAGCGGGAGAGGCAGGCCAAAGGGCCTGCCTTTCTCTTTTTAGGGCGCTCCTCGCAATGGCAATGCCGCCGGCTGGGTCGCAGGAAAGCGTTTCCCGGCGCGGGAAAGGGCTCTGAAAAGATGTGTTTTCCAAGCCAGAATTCATGTCGAATTCCGGAGCCGCCCAGACCGGGCGCAATGGCCTCTGTGGGTGGCTCCTGCCTTGCAAGCGTTTTCTCGTGGCTTTTGCGACAATTTTCGTCAGTACTGCCGTCTGTCCGGCCTGTTTTTGCGGTGGTGTTCCGCTGGCCTTGATGAATTCCGTAAGCGAGGTTCCAATCGGCTTATCGACCTCAGAGAGCCGCTGCCATTCCCGGAGTGTCCTTGCTCTTGGTTGGCTTACTTCCGCATCATCACTTCAACGTCTTGCATCTCGTTGGCAGCTGGCGGTTAGAACGTGGGCTGCCGGTATTCCTGTTTCTTTGTCAGCATCGCCCGGATGGACCGGGCGGCTTTGTTGGCCATCCCCCTAAGATCGGGGGGATTACCGAAGGCTCATTTTTTCAAGGGTAAGGCCATGCAATGTGATACCGGCAAACACTGCGTTTTCTACCACGGCTATCAGATCGTGTGGTCCACCAAATACTGCTACAAGGTGCTGAGCGGGGCGTTGCGCCTGCGGGTGCGCGACATTTGCCGCCAGGTCTGTACTGAGAACCGTGTCAGCCTCTTGCGCGGGGTGCTGTCGAGCGACCACGTGCATATGTTCGTCTCCGTGCCGCCCAAGCTCGCCATTTCGGATCTGGTGCGCAAGATGAAGGGCCGTTCGTCTTGCCGGGCGCAGCGGGAATTTCCGGCGATCCGCAGACGC
>NZ_LUKH01000892.1:0-1507 GCF_001593695.1 Leisingera sp. F5
GCCCCAGCCCGATCGCGCCGCCGCCAATAATGATGATCTGCGCCATGCCCGGCCCTTTCGATGTTTGACGCAGGATTGACTTGGGCATGGGCGCAGCACAAGAATTTGCTCCGACAATTAGAAAGACTAATGAAAGTCAGAAATAATGAAGAAAACGCAGGCGGAATCGGATGTTAACCTGCTGCGCGCGCTGGAGGTCTTCATGGCTGTCGCCGATTCCCGCCATGTGACAGCGGCGGCAGCAGCCCTGGGGATGACCCAATCGGCGGTCTCCCAGCAACTGAAAAAGCTGGAATGGGCGCTGGATGCGCCGCTGTTCAACCGCGCCCGCCGCCCGCTGGAGCTGACCCACGCGGGCGAGATCCTGCGCCGCCGCGCCTTCCGCATCCTCAGCGAGGTGGAGGACCTGCGGTCCGAGCTGCGCCATGTGCAGTCCAGCTCAATCCCGATCCTGCGGGTGGCCTTGCTGGCCTCGGTTGCCACCACTCTGACCCCCGGCCTCCTGGACATGGTACGGGGCGGGCTGGGCATTCCGGAGCTCAGCCTGTCGGCCGGGCTGGCCACCGATCATCAGGCCGCGCTGAACGCCCGCAGTATCGACATCGCCATCACCTCGGACCCGCAGTTCGACCTGACGGACTACACCTGCACGCCGGTGCTGGAAGAGCCTTTTTTCCTCGTTTTGCCAACGGATTACGATGGCCCCACCGATGACATTCACGCGCTCTCGGAACGCCTGTCCCTGGTCCGTTTCAGCGCCGACGCACCTGTCGGGCGCCGCACCGATCAGCACCTGCAGCGCTGCCGCCTGGACCTGCCGCGCTCTATGGAAGCTGACCGCGCATCGATGGTGGTCGCGGGGGTGATCACCGGCAAATGCTATGCCATCCTGACGCCCTCGCTGCTGATCGACGCAATTGCCGAGGGCATGGCGCTGCGCATCGAACCCTTACCCTTTGCTGGTTTCAAACGCTCCATCGTGGCGATCCACCGCACCGGGGAGCTGGGCGGTATCCCGGATCAGGTCGCAGAGGAAAGCCGCCGCCTGCTGCAGCAAAGTTTCGAGCGGCTGCTGCCCCACGCCGCGGACCATGTTATCTACCCCGCCTAATCCGCATCATTAGTGAAACTAATGCTGCGTGGTTTTGCTGTGCAGGCCACGGCTTCCTTGCCATGTCTAGTGCCAGACATGACCGCAACGGAGGCCCCCGCATGGCCCGCACACCCTCCCGCCGCGCCGGACGGCAAGAGCGCATGGCCGCCCGCGCTGCCCAGGGCGCGCTAGCGGCACCCTATACGATCCGAAAAACCGGCCTCTTCAGCCTGATCAATGACGAGGCGGTTGCCATCATCGAACGCAACGCCGACCGCATCCTGGACGAGATCGGCATGGACTTCCGCGGCGATCCGGAGACGCTGGAACTGTTCCGCAAACACGGCGCCAGGGTCGACGGTGAGCGGGTCCGGTTCGATCCCGGCTGGTGCCGCGACAAGATCAAGACCGCAC
>NZ_LUKH01000893.1:0-1505 GCF_001593695.1 Leisingera sp. F5
CGAAATAGGACCGATTGCTGCCTTTCGTTGGGTGACAAGCCAAGGTTTGCTGTGCGGACAAAACTGCCTTTGATGATTTTTCGACGAAAGGCTGCTCATCATGAAGCAATTTAACTGTCACTATTGACAGTTAAATACGCTATCCCTATTTGCTGTCACACTTGACAGTTAAGGAGCGCGCGATGCTTCCCCGAAAGTTAATGATCACCGCTGCAATCGGTTTGTCTTGCACTCTGAGCGCATCTGCCTTGGCAGCTGAAACTGGTGCTCTAACCGCAAGCATTGACGGCATACGCAACTCCAACGGTGTATTGGTCGTTGCGGCCTTTGATGACGCGACCGCGTTTGAAGCGATGGACGTCATGAACGCTGCGGCCTTGGCCATCGTTCCCGCAAACGAAGGTCGCGTGTCAGTGGCATTCCATGATCTGCCAACCGGTTCATACGCAATTGCGGCTTTGCATGACGAAGATAGTGACGGCGATTTCGACCTCGAAGGAGGGGTCCCGACCGAAGGTTACAGCTTCGCTTCCATGGGCAGGAGCGGTCTTCCACCAAGGTTCGGCGATGCTCTGACAGTCGCGGGACCGAATGCGTCGAGAACGCTCACGCTTCGCTATTGGAACTGAGATGGCTGGTCGTCCGTCAAACCGCGATGATCGCTATGAGCAGGTCATGCAAGCTCTCATTCACTGCGTGGCTCGCTATGGTGTAGAAGGCGCGTCGCTTGCACAGATTGCTGAGGAAGCGGGATTGAAGCGCCCGTTGGTGCGCCACCATCTTGGCAACCGTGAAGACATGATCGCCGCGTTGCAGGACTATGTTTTTCGCGGTTTTACTGAGCAAACTGAATCCATGATTGCCGCGGCGCCCCCGACCCATGGGTCCAAATGGCTTGTTGATATCCTGTTTTCGGAGGCCGGTACGTCGTCACCTGAATACGTTTTGGTTTTTGCGGCGCTGACGGCACGGGCCGCCGAGGACGCTGATCTCCAAGCTGAATGTCGAAGTGTTGTTCTCGATTTCGAAGACGCGGTTTCCACCATTCTACGATCTGATTTCCCTGACGCTGACAATGACCAGTTGCAGGCAACAGCGCATGGCATCGTAGCCGTCTATTTCAACGCAACATCACTAGCTTCATTGAGCATGTCTGTGGGGTGGCAAGCGCGCGCAAAAACCACGGCTCAGATGCTTCTCAACACTTTGAAAGACATGAAATGACCCGCTCTCGACTGCTGAACTACGCAACCTTCGTGATCCTGATGGTCTCAACGGCCCTCGGCTATCAAGCGCTCTGGGGGCTCCTGTTTCTCTATTGGACGATCCCAAACTTCTACTCGGGCCATGCGTTTCTGCTGTCCGATGTGACCCGCGATGAAGACCCGATCCTGTTTTGGCTGATCCAGATTGCTTGGGTGGTCTTAGGCCTTTTGTTGGTCATTCTCGACTTCTTGCCGCAAACTACCTGAGGAGGTCCAGACATGAAACCCATGCTGCATCTT
>NZ_LUKH01000894.1:0-1504 GCF_001593695.1 Leisingera sp. F5
CGCCTGCACCGTTACAACACCGCCGAGGGCGAGCTGAGCGAAACCGCACTGCTGGAGCAGGAATTCGCAGCCCAGATGGGGGCAAAATACTGTCTGGCTGTGGCCTCGGGCGGATACGCGATGGCCACGGCCCTGCGGGCAGTTGGAGTCGAACCGGGCGATACGGTTTTGACCAATGCCTTTACTCTGGCACCGGTGCCAGGGTCGATTGCTTCTGTCGGGGCTCGCCCGGTCTATGTGGATGTGAATGAAAATCTGACCATTGATCTGGATGATCTGGCGGCGAAGGTTGGGCAGGCCAAAGTGCTGTTGCTGAGCCATATGCGCGGTCATCTGTGTGACATGGATCGCCTGATGCAGATCTGTGATGAGGCAGGGGTCATTGTGATCGAGGATTGCGCCCATACGATGGGGGCATCTTGGAATGGAGTCCTGTCGGGGCGTCACGGGACGGTTGGCTGCTATTCCTGCCAAACCTACAAGCATGTGAACTCGGGCGAGGGCGGGCTGCTCATCACCGACGATGAAGAGATCGCCGCCCGTGCCATCATGATGTCCGGCTCCTACATGCTTTATGGCCGCCATCTGGCGGCGCCGGGGCCAGAGGTGTTTGAGCGGGTGAAATATGAGACCCCCAACATCTCGGGCCGGATGGACAACCTGCGTGCCGCCATCCTGCGGCCGCAGCTGAGTGACCTGGAAACCCAGGTGCAGCGCTGGAATGACCGCTACCGCGAAGTTGAGAACGGCCTGCGCGGCACGCCGGGCTTGACCGTGGTGGAGCGTCCTGCGCAGGAAGTCTATGTCGGCTCCTCGATCCAATTCCTGCTGATGGACTGGTCCGAGGAGGCCGTGCGGGAGGCGGTGCGCCGCTGCGCCGCCCGCGGGGTTGAGCTGAAATGGTTCGGCACAGCGGAACCGGTGGCCTTTACATCCCGCTATGACAGCTGGCGCTATGCAGAGACGCCGCGCCTGCCGCAAAGCGACCGCATCCTGGCCGGTATCATCGACATGCGGGTGCCGCTGACCTTCAGTGTGGAGGATTGCGCTCAGATCGCCCGAATTATCCGCGCCGAGGTTTCCGCCGTCTATCAGTCCGCCTGATAAAGCGGCACCGTTGAGATCGATACCTTGGCGGATCCGTCAGTCAGCTCAGCCGCGTGGGCAGCATAGATTAGGGTCTGGTTGGCTTCGTCGAAGATGCGCTTCACCCGCAGTGACTTCAGGATGATGGAGCGGGACGCCCGGAACACGTCCTCGCCATCGCGGCCGCGGTCGATGTCACCGACTGAGATCGGTCCGGTCTGACGGCAAGCGATTGAAGCGTTGGATGGATCTTCGAACCAGTTTCCCTTGGAGAGACGGTCCAGCAGCCCGCGCTCGAAATAGGCGATGTGGCAGGTCACGCCGCTGACCTTTGGGTCGGCGATAGCCTCGATGATGATATCATTGCCGACCCAATCGACGCCGATCTGCCCGACCTCCTCAGCTGCGGCGGGCAGGC
>NZ_LUKH01000895.1:0-1504 GCF_001593695.1 Leisingera sp. F5
CATTCCAAATCTCCGCAGCTGCACCGTCACTGGCTGAACACCTATGGCATTTCCGGTTACTATGTGCCGATGCCTGTGGAACCTGATGATCTGGCCGAAACCGTCCGGTTGATGCCTAAAATGGGGTTTGTAGGTGCTAATGTCACCATTCCGCACAAAGAAAAGGTGATGGAGATTGCAGATAAGGTCACTGACCGGGCTAAACTGATCGGCGCTGCCAACACGCTGATCTTTCGCAGGGATGGAACGATCCTGGCGGATAATACTGATGGTTACGGCTTTATCACCAACCTGCATCAGGGAGCACCGGACTGGGATCCGCAATCAGGCCCAGCAGTTCTGCTGGGCGCTGGCGGTGCCTGCCGCGCTGTAGTTGCTTCACTGCTGGAAGCCGGAGTGCCGGAGATCCTGCTGACCAACCGTACCCGCGACCGGGCTGACGACAGGCATACGGACTTTGGCAACCGGGTCCGGGTGGTCGAATGGGTTCAGGCCGGCAATGTCATCGAGGAGGGTGCGCTGATTGTGAACACCACCTCCTTGGGAATGGTCGGCAAACCGCGTCTGCGGGTACCGCTGGATGGTTTGCAGCGCAATGCAGTTGTGACTGACCTGATCTATGCGCCGTTGAAAACAGACCTGCTGCAGACGGCTGAGGATGCTGGCTGCACTGTGGTTGATGGGCTGGGCATGCTATTGCATCAGGCGGTGCCAGGGTTCGAACGCTGGTTCGGAAACCGCCCCGAAGTGGATGCCGCAACGCGCGCGGCGGCTCTCAGATGAGTTTCAGCCTCGGCCTTACCGGCTCCATCGGAATGGGCAAAAGCACCACTGCCAAGCTGTTTGCCGCCCAGGGCTGTGCGGTCTGGGACGCGGATGCGGCTGTTCACCGGCTTTATGGCCGGGGAGGCGCAGCTGTTGCTGCCATGCAGGCGGCGTTCCCCGGGGCAGTCGAAGGCGGCGAAGTCAGCCGCGCAGCGCTGAAACGTATCATCGGTGAAAACCCTGATGCACTGAAGCATATCGAAGCTATCGTGCATCCGCTTGTCGCACGAGACCGGGCAGAGTTCCGGGAAGAAGCGCAAAGCGATATCCTGGTTTTTGACATTCCTCTGCTGTTTGAAACGGGCAATGATGCCGAAATGGACGCAGTGGCTTGCGTGTTCGTGGATGCAGAAACTCAGAAGGAGCGGGTTCATGCCCGCGGCACGATGACGGCTGAGCAATTCAAGCATATCCTTCAGAAGCAGCTGCCGATTGAGGAAAAACGCGCCCGTGCCGATTACGTGATCGAAACAGACACGCTGGAACACGCCAAGACGCAGGTGGCAGTAATCCTCGCAGACATCAGAAATAGGCTTAGCCATGCGTGAAATCGTTCTTGATACCGAGACCACCGGGTTTGATCCGTTTTCCGGCGATCGGATTGTCGAAATCGGAGCGGTGGAGCTTTTCAATCATATGCCCACCGGCAAGACGTACCACGAGTATATCAACCCGGAAC
>NZ_LUKH01000896.1:0-1500 GCF_001593695.1 Leisingera sp. F5
CCCCGCCCATGTCGCGCAGGTAGTTCAACTCGTTCTCGTAATGGGTCAGCAGCCGTGTATCCATCACATGGCCCTTTCCATCTGCACTTCGCCGGTGGTCAGATCGACCTTGCTGCGCAAATACAGCTCCAGCGGCATCGGCTGCGCCCACATATCAGCACGTATCTCCAGCCCCACGGTCATCTCGGTCGCATCGGTTCCATCCTGCAGCCGCACATCCACCGACCCTTCGATGATCCGCGGCTCATAGGTGGCAATCGCCTGCTTGATCGATTGGCGGATCGCCTCAGCCTTTTCACTGGTCGAGGCCTCGCCTGCCACTTCGATCAGCCCGTAATTCAGCACAGACGCCGATACCGATGGGTATCTCTGCGCATCGAAATGGCTTTCGACGTTCTGGGTGTTCAAGAGCCAGGACAGATCTCGCTGAATGATTTCCCGCAAGCGCGACAGATCAATAACCCGGCTCTCGCGGGTTTCCTTCTGATCGCCGGGTGCATTGTCTGTCAGCCGGTCCAGCAGCGAGGGCTGCAGGCGCTCGGCCAGAGTTTTGTCAGCCATTCTCTAAGTCATGCCCATCCATCCGGAGTGTGCGCACATCCATGATGGCAATGTCCTCATCCCCGATCGCCAGCAGCCGCTGGCCAAGACCGGTATAGGTTTCCGCACCGGCATCCTGCCACACGGTGGCACGCGCCAGCATCGACAGCCCGTCCGCCTTTTCCGAGCCTGGGTAACGTGTCGGGATCATTGCTGCCACCGAACCGCCGCCCGCAAGGGTCAGCGTGCCGGCTGTCCAGACGGCGTCGCGCAAATCGCTCGGCTCCTCCGCCTCGAACGAGACGATCTGCGAAAACGGCAGCCAGTAGTATTTGCCGTTGACCACGGTCTCCAGCACCGGACCCAGCCGCATGTCGGCATCGGCGATCCAGTCGAACTTCTTGCCGTTGACCTCGCCAGAACTGGCAGGGGCCGCATCGAACGCTTTTGTGCGCAGTTCAGCGGCTTCCTTCGCCTTGCCCTGCGCCAGAAGTTTCTGCGCCTCAATCAAATGCGCCAGCCATTCCTCCGGCTCGCCCAGGATCAGCGGCGCCTTCTCGCCTGCAAAAACCTTCTCGCGGTAGACTTCGCAAATAATCGCCTCGCGGTAAGCCTGCGCCATCACCGTGGCGCCTTCATCCAGCCCCGCGGCCGCCTTCAACTGCGCAATCGCCCGATTCCAGTCGCCCAGCACACACAGCAGCTGAAACAGGAAAACCCGCAGCTTGGCGTTGCTCGCATCACCCCGGATCTTTTGCTGCAGCGCCTCCAGCGCCGCCCTGGGATCACCAGCTTTCAGATGCTCTTCGGGTGTCATGGGGTCTACTCCGCAACTGGGGTGGATGCTGCAAATACGTCAGAAAAACAGACCCCGGGCATGAAATACGCCCGGGGCCAGCCATTGGTTTTACTCGACCTTGCCGGTCTGAACGTTCCACTTGAAGGTGCCTTCAGTGGTCA
>NZ_LUKH01000897.1:0-1499 GCF_001593695.1 Leisingera sp. F5
CACGGGAACCTCGGCCGCCCTTGAAGCCGCTAGCCTTGGTGCCTCGGTCGCGGTGATCGAAGCAGAGGAGTTCGGCAGCGGCGGATCTGGTCGCAATGTAGGACTGGTGAATGCCGGGCTTTGGCTGCCGCCGGATGCAGTCGTTTCGAAAATGGGTTCCGGTCCCGGTCGCCGGCTTCTGTCGGCTCTCGCGGCCGGTCCCGAACAGGTCTTTTCCCGTATCCAGACCCACGCGATCGACTGTGATCCGGTGCGGAACGGAACCCTACATTGCGCCCATTCGGCTGGAGGTTTTCGCGAACTGCAAAACCGCTATCGGCAAGGCAAATCGATCGGCGCGCCGGTTCAACTGCTGTCCGCCGAGGAAACCGCCCGCCGTACGGGAGCAGCTGGTCTGCATGGGGCGTTGTTCGATCCCCGTGCCGGTACAATCCAGCCGCTGGCCTATTGCCGGGGCCTGGCGCGCGCAGCCCGACAGGCCGGAGGCCATTTGTTTTCCAGAACACGCGCAACTGGTCTGAACCGGATCGGTGGCGTGTGGCAACTGGCTGTGGGGCCGCACAAGATCCGCGCCAAAACCCTGCTATTAGCGACGAACGCCTATCACGAGTTTCTTTCTGGGTCATATGATCCCCAGTTTGTTTCGGTGTATTTTTCGCAGTTCGCGACCCAACCTCTACCCGGACATTTGCTGCGGAAGCTGTTGCCCGGGGGCGAGGGCTGTTGGGACACCGCGCTGGTGATGAGTTCCTTTCGGACCGACGCGGCCGGGCGTCTGGTATTCGGCGGGATCGGTAATCTGCAAGGGCCGGGAGGGGCGATCCACGCGTCTTGGGCCTCTCGGAAACTCAAACGCCTGTTCCCTCAACTGGCCGGGGTATCGCTGGATCATGCTTGGCGCGGCAAAATCGCGATGACCAGTGACCATATTCCGAAGATCGTCGAATTCGGCCCCGGCGCATATGCCTGTTTTGGGTATTCCGGCCGCGGAATCGCGCCGGGAACGCTTTTTGGGTCCGCCGCCGCTCGTGCGTTGTTGACCGGGAGGTCCGAGGATCTCCCAATCGCTCCGATCCGGCATCATGCCGAACGCTTCAAATCCGTGCGCGCGGCATACTACGAATTTGGCGCCACGTTCACCCATGCCGTCAAGCCAATCCCGTTGCGATAGGCGCGACGCTCACTTATCCTGAAGGAACACCTAATGTCTCAACACATGCATCCAGATGACATTCGCACGCTGTTTTCTCGCGCTATGTCAGAAATGTACCGCAAAGAAGTGCCCCAATACGGCGAGTTGATAGACTTGGTGAACGAAGTCAACGAAGCTACGCTACGCGCGAATCCGAAGCTCAAGGTAAGGCTGGAAGCCGCCGGTGAGCTGGACCGTCTGGATATCGAACGTCATGGAGCAATCCGCGTCGGCACGGCAGAGGAACTTTTCAACATTCGCAGGATGTTTGCCGTCATGGGGATGTATCCAGTCGGCTATTATGATC
>NZ_LUKH01000898.1:0-1496 GCF_001593695.1 Leisingera sp. F5
GGCCGGAAGACACGGCCGAGATGCGGAAATACTTCCCGACCTCGACCTTGGTCACCGGTCAGGACATTCTGTTCTTCTGGGTTGCCCGGATGATGATGATGCAGCTGGCGGTCGTCGATCAGATCCCCTTCGACACCGTCTACCTGCACGGGCTGGTGCGCGACGCCAAAGGCAAGAAGATGTCGAAATCCACCGGCAACGTGGTCGACCCGCTGGAGATCATCGACGAATTCGGCGCCGACGCGCTGCGCTTCTCCTCCGCCGCGATGGCAGCCCTGGGCGGCGTGCTCAAGCTGGATATGGAGCGCCTCAAGGGCTACCGGAATTTTGGCACCAAACTGTGGAATGCGGTGAACTTTGCCCATTTCAACAAGGTCTATGACGCGGACGTCCCGGCCTATGCTTGCCCGGATGCACAGGCTGCCGTGAACCAGTGGATCATTGGCGAAACGGCGAAAGTGCGGGTAGAAGTGGACGCAGCGCTGGAGGCCTATCGTTTCAACGACGCCGCCAACGCGCTCTATGCCTTTACCTGGGGAAAGGTCTGCGACTGGTACATCGAGCTGTCGAAACCGCTGTTCGGCTCCGAGGACGCGGCCGTGATCGCCGAGACCCGCCAGACGCTTGGCTGGGTGCTGGATCAGTGCATGATCCTGCTGCACCCGATCATGCCCTTCATCACCGAAGAACTGTGGGGCAACACTGCCAAGCGCGAGAAGATGCTGGTGCATGCGGACTGGCCGTCCTATGGCGCCGAGCTGGTCAATGCGGATGCAGACGCCGAGATGAACTGGGTGATCACCGCGATTGAAAACATCCGCTCCACCCGCGCGCAGATGCATGTGCCGGCGGGCGCCAAGATCCCGATGGTGGTGACCGAGTTCTCCGATCAGGCGCGCAATGCCTGGGAGAAGAACGAGGCGATGATTCAGAAACTGGCCCGCATCACTTCTCTGGAACAGGTCGAGAGCTTCCCGAAAGGCTGTGCGTCCGTGGCCGCGCCCGGTGCTTCCTTCGGCCTGCCGCTGGCGGATGTGATCGACGTGGACGCCGAAAAGGCGCGTCTGGAGAAGACCCTGGGCAAGCTGGCAAAGGAACTGGGAGGCCTGCGCGGACGCCTGAACAACCCCAAATTCGCGGCCTCGGCCCCGGAAGACGTGGTGGCCGAAGCCCGCGCCAACCTCACCGCGCGCGAGGAAGAAGAAGCCAAGGTCAAAGAAGCCCTGGCGCGCCTGGCTGAGATCGGCTGAGCCGGCTGTTAAGCATGTTTCAAACGCCCGCCCTCACCGGCGGGCGTTTTGCATTTCTCGGCAAACCATTGAAGCAGGTGCAAATTCTGCGGAACGGGGAAATTCTTAACAACCGCCCCATTGTCTTTACCGCGCTTTTGTATCAGCCTGCACTCAACCATAAAAAGAAGGGAGGCTGCAGCCCATGCCCAAAGGATACTGGGTGGCCCATGTGGATGTGCAGGACATGGAGCGCTATCAGGACTA
>NZ_LUKH01000899.1:0-1496 GCF_001593695.1 Leisingera sp. F5
TTCGCGCACCAAGGACCTGCCGGATGTTGTGCGCCGCGCCGACATCGTTGTGGCCGCCGTGGGCCGTCCGGAAATGGTGCCGGGCGACTGGATCAAGGAAGGCGCCACGGTGATTGACGTCGGCATCAACCGGATCGAGCGCGACGGCAAGACCAAGCTGGTGGGCGACGTCGATTTTGCCTCTGCAGCCGAACGCGCCGGCGCCATCACCCCGGTGCCGGGCGGCGTCGGCCCGATGACCATCGCCTGCCTTCTGGCCAATACCGTCACCGCCTGCTGCCGCGCCAACGGTCTGAAAGAGCCCGAAGGCCTGACCGCCTGAAACCGCGCCGCACAACAGCATTGGCTGAGATTACCTGCTCCCGCCGGACGCCTCCGGCGGGAGTATTTGTTCAAAGATGAAAAAGGGCGGGCGTTCAAAAACCCAGGTAGGCGATCCCGCCAAATGTGACGGCGACACTGATCCACTGCGCGCGGTTCATGCTTTCGCGAAGTAAGAGCCAGGCGAGCACTACGGTGACCAGGCCGAAAAGCGAGGCGCTGACTGAGGCGAATTCCGGGCGGGGCAAGGAGCCGGAGTAGATCACCAGGCCAAGTGCAAAGGCATCCAGCGCGCCCATCAGGCAGAGAAGAGGCAGTATTTTGCGACAGGGCAGCTGAACCATCCGGGCAAAAAGCGCAAGCCCCAGAACGATCAGTATGGCTGCCAAGCGGGTCACGATGAGTACCGGCAATTCGGCGCCGGCTTGGGTGGCGGCTTGGCCGATCGCAAAGGTCAGAGCAAACCCGATGGCCCCCGCAAGGCCCCAGGCCGCGGCCCGCAGGTTGACCGGGCTGCCGTCGTCCTCGGTTGAAAACACGGCAATGCAGCCGACACCGCCAACCACCGCCGCAACGGCAATCCAGTGGCCCGGACCGACCGGTTGCCCTTGCAGCATTGCCATACCCAGCGACAACACGGGATAAGCGCCGACCAGCGGTGCAACCAATTTCACCGGCCCCAGCGCAAAAGCGCGGTAGAGGGCATAAGACCCCAAGGCGAAAACAGCCCCCGAAATCCCTGCCAGCCGGGCCGCCTGCGGGGTCATTGCCTGCCAATCCCCCAGAGCCAATGCCGCCGACGCAACCAGAATCGCCCCGGTGGAAAACACGATCAGCATGGCCGGCAATATACCGGTTCTTTGCGAGACCAACCGCACGCACAGGTCATGGATTCCCCAGGCAAGGGCTGCGGCCAAGCCTAAAATCAGCGAGTGCATCGGGCTTATCCTTTTGTTTGCGGCATTCACCCCCAGGAAAATGACGCATCCCGGGCATTTGCCATTTTACTGCAGAAAATCAACATGTTTGTTGATTAGAGTGGGGGAACGGAATATTCTTTGCAATAAATAAATATTCCGGCTGTGCAAATTTTGGCCGGTGTCCAACAGGAGATGCGCGATGAATGACATGAGCTTCCCTGAAGTTGTCAAAGGGCCGCCCAAGCCGTCCGGACT
>NZ_LUKH01000900.1:0-1495 GCF_001593695.1 Leisingera sp. F5
AAGGTGCTGACGTCAGACAGCCGCTACTGCAAACACGCTTCTCATCGGCCCGCTCCTATGCACACGATAACACTACCAGATGAAGTGCTGCTACGTCCCAGATCAATCTCAGAGCATGCTGCTTAGGTGGCAGTCCGGCGTTTTCACGGACCGGGCTTTTCGTTGATAAAAATTTCGAAATGGCGCCTGTCCGTGCGGTTGAGCGGACAAACGCTTGCCCGGCGCCCGCGGTTAGCGTCCAGGCGGGGTCACCCTCGCTCCTTCCCGGCCCTGCCACTGGCCGCTTGAACCGCCCGGCGCATGGCGCTACGGATGCGCCATGCGTATCGTCAGAGATTATGAATTCGTCGAAGACCAGGACCGGGGCGCCACCGTCGCCATCGGCAATTTCGACGGCGTGCACCAAGGCCATCAGTCGGTGATCGAACTGGCCCGCAGCGCAGCCCCCGGAGCGCCGCTGGGGGTGATGACGTTTGAGCCGCATCCGCGCGAGTATTTTGCGCCCGATGCGCCGCCGTTCCGGCTGATGCGGGCCGAGACCCGCGCCCACCGGCTGGAGAAGCTGGGGGTGACGCATCTCTACGAGCTGAATTTCAACACCGCATTGTCGAGCCTGACGCCGGAGGAATTTGCCCGCGACGTGATTGCCGGGGGGCTGGGGCTGGCGCATGTGGTGGTGGGCGCTGATTTCTGCTTTGGCAAAGGGCGCACGGGCAATGCCGAAGACCTGCAGCGGTTTGGCGCGCAGTATGGTTTTGGCGTCACCATTGCGCCCTTGATGGAATATTCCGAACATGCTGTGTCCTCGACCGCGATCCGCAATGCACTGAGCGAAGGCCGCCCTGCGGATGCCAAGGAAATGCTGGGGCACTGGCACCGCATTGAGGGCGTAGTGATCGGCGGCGAGCAACGCGGGCGCGAGTTGGGTTTTCCCACCGCGAATATGTCAATCGAGGGGCTGCACCAGCCGCGGTTCGGGGTCTATGCGGTGCTGGTGGACGTGCTGGACGGGCCGCATGCGGGCAGTTATCTGGGGGCCGCCTCGATCGGGGTCAGGCCGATGTTTGACGGTGTAGTGCCGAATATCGAAACCTTCCTGTTTGATTTTTCCGGCGATCTCTATGGCGCAACGCTGTCGGTTGCGCTGGTGGCCTTCCTGCGGCCGGAGCTGAAGTTTGACGGGCTGGAGGCGCTGATCGAACAGATGGATGCGGATTGCAGCCGGTCCCGCGAACTGCTGGTGGCGCTATGAGACCTGGCAAGGACGTAATCGACCGGTCGGGTCTGGCCAAGCGGTTCTGGGAGAAGAAGCCGCTTGCGAAGCTGAACCAAAAGGAATGGGAAGCGCTGTGCGACGGCTGCGGCAAATGCTGCCTGAACAAGCTGGAGGACGAGGAGACCGGCGCGGTTGCCCTGACCCGTGTCGCCTGCCGCCTGCTGGATGATGACAGCTGCCGCTGCGCGCAGTATCCGATCCGCCATCAGTTTGTGCCCG
>NZ_LUKH01000901.1:0-1493 GCF_001593695.1 Leisingera sp. F5
CGTCCGGAGACCCTGCCCCGTCCGGCCCGCCACCGGTCCAATGATCTGCCCAACGCTGCACGGCGAGGCTGAAGGCAAAACAAGCACCGATCAGGCCGGTCCAGACGGCGAAAATATAGATGATGGCCGACGACATACTGACACCATCGCGCGCCGCGGGATGGGTGGAGGCTTCGGGCCACAACAGCGGCAGCGCCAGCAGCAATGCGCCCAGAACCGGCAGCAGGCGGGCAATATCCATCAGCCTGCGGCGGCGGTATGTCTGGCGTTCCGCGTGGGTGCCTGTTTGCTCTTCGGCGCCGCTCCCCTGTGTCATCCCTGTCCGGCCTGGGCGTGCAGGTCGCGCACCGCCGTCAGCACCTCGGCATTGGAGAAGGGTTTGGTCATAAACCGCGTCACCCCCGCCTTTTCCGCCATCTCGCGGTCGCGCATCTGGCCGCGGGCGGTCAGCATCAGCACCGGCAGTGCGCCCATGCCACCCTCGCTGCGCAGCTCGCGCACGATCTCCAGACCGCTTTTGCCCGGCAGCATAAGATCCAGAATCACCAGATCGGGATTGGCATCGCGGATCACCTCCACCGCGGTGGCACCATCGGTATGCGCATCCACGCTCCAGCCGTCCCGTATCAGCAGAAACCGGATGGCCTCGGTGATATTCGGCTCGTCTTCGATCAGAACAACATGCCTGCCCATCAGCAGAATTTCCTCCCGGCGCCGGCTGCCGGCCAGGCCGGTCCGCAGACGCATTCATTTTTGTGCAGATTAGCCCCGCGGCCGTGTCACTGTCAAAACTCTTCCTTCAGAATCGATGGCTCGCGCCGCGCCGGACAGCCCTGGCGCGGGCAGATCCGGCAACTGGCGCCAACCGGCTGCGGATCCCGTGCATCCTTGGCGCCGGGCAGGATCAGCATAACCGCCCTGTACATAGGATCAGCGCCAAAATCCTGCATCTCCTGCGGCCAGGCCACCGCCATGCAGTCAAAAGCCGCCGCATTGCGCCCCTGCTGAAGAACATTGCGCCGCACCGGGATATTCGGGTGCACAAGCGCAGTATACAGCGGCCACAGCGGGCAGGACGCCCCGAAACGCGGCATCGAAAACCCGGTCACAGGCTTGCGGAACAAAAGCGTGCCTGAGGCATCGCAGACCACCAGCCCGGCCTCCTGCCCCAGAACCTCCTCAGGCAGCGCCGCCAAACGGCGCAGCACGGCAGGGAGCCCGCATTTGAAGCGGCGCGCGATCGCCACCGGAGCAACCCCATCCGCCTGGATTTCCTGCTCCAGCGCCTGCAGCGGCATCGCCAAGGCATCCGCCCGGTATTGCGCCAAGGCAGCCTGTGCCAGGCTGCGGGCCGCCGGGCTGGTCAAAGCAGGGGCAGTCTGGACCAGCTGTCCGGGTTCAGCGGAACCATCCTCCAGTGCTGGAAAATGAAACCCGTTTTCCTGAAAGAAGACCTCGGCCTCCTCTTGCGGCATTCCGCGGCGGTCGTCGCT
>NZ_LUKH01000902.1:0-1492 GCF_001593695.1 Leisingera sp. F5
CTGCTCCAGACGGCGGTCATAAGCGCCCAGCCGGCGTTCAACCTCGGGCGTGGTCTGCAAGGAGGCCTCAAGCCCGGTCTTGCGCTGGGACAAGAGCTGCTCCTGGGCGTCCAGCGTGGCCAGTTGCTGGTCCGCCTCTGCCAGCAACCGGCGGGCCGTGGCCGGGCGTTCCGTGGCCTGGGCCTGATCGGCAGCGCGGCGGATTTCGATACGTTCACGGGCGATTTCCAGCAGCCCCTCGTTCATCGTGGCGATTTCGGCCCGGCGGAATTCGATGGTGCCGGGCAAGGTCACGTCGTTTTCATTCCGGTAGGCCGCGATTTCGTCTTCCAGGGCCGCAACCTGATCCGCCAGTGCGGCCTCCTTTTCGGCAAAGAAGCTGAGGGTCTCGCGGGCCTGGTCAATGCGGGTGGCGACGCTGAGTTCGATGGTGCGGCGGCCGAACTCGCTGGCGACTTGCTGCGCCTGCACGGCGGTGGGCATCCGGGCGGTGATGGTCAGCACCGAAATAGTGCCGTCATCGGCAAAGCCTTCACGCGCGGCGGCGACGCCGGTGATGCGGACCGAGTCCCGCAGCAGCGCTACTTTCTGCAAGGGGGTCAGTGCGGCCATGTCCGCGTAAAGGCCGAATTTTTCGATGATTTCCAGCACCGTGCCGCGCGCCATCAGACGTTGTTCGATCAGTTGCATCCGCCGGGCAGAGGAGCCTTCGACCGTTGATTTCGCCAGTTCACCGGCGATCTGCGGCTGGGTGACCTGCAGCACCTCGGCGGTCTCAAATTCATGCTGCTGCCCGGCGGCAAACCAGAGCGACAGCAAACATCCGAGGACAAAGACGCAAGCGATGGTGAACAGCCTGCGCCGCACCATATCCAGGAAATCGCCAAGCGAGTATATCGGCCCCATCTGTCTGCTCTCTTGCGGCTGGTGTTCGCCAGCCGGTTGCCATCCATGTTTTCAGGCAGCCCGCCGGCCGCCGTAGCCCGTATTTTGACCACAGCAACCGGGCAAAACTATGACCCCCGGCTGCGTGGCCGTCAGTTCAGCGGGCTGTCCGCCTTGCGTGCCCGGTTCAAAACCACACCCAGCATTTGCGTATGGCCCGCCAGCATCTTCTCGCAGGCGGCCAATTGGGCGGCAGTGGTGCTGGTGCCGTCCGCAATCAGCAGCACCCCGTCCACCTGCGGCAAAAACGCGGCAGTGTCGTCATGCTCCAGCACCGGCGGCAGGTCGAACAGAGCGGTATCGGCGCCCAGGCGCAGCATCATGTCCTCCAGCACCCCGGTACAGCTGCGGCCATGCAGGATTTCGGCGGCATCCTGATCCGCGGCGCTGTTCAGCCCGACTGTCAGCGACGGCAGCGGGCGCAGCAGCTGATCCTCCATTTGCACCTGGCCGGACAAAAAGCCCGCCAGTTCCCCTGGCGCGGTCATTCCCAAGGCCTGCGCGGCACCGGGGCGGCGGAAGTTCATATCCATCAGCACCGTGCGGC
>NZ_LUKH01000903.1:0-1487 GCF_001593695.1 Leisingera sp. F5
CAGAGCGTGAGCCGCACCCTGATCTCTATACCCGCAGTGAACGGCTGCTGGATCTCTTGGGTAATGAAGAACTCTGGCCGCTTGCCTATCTGCGCTGGGAGTTGGCGCTGCTGGAGGAGATGGGTTTTGGCCTCGATCTGTCAGCTTGCGCCGTGACCGGCAGTGACAGAGCCCTGAGTTATGTCTCGCCGAAATCAGGCCGGGCTGTTTCACGTGAAGGCGCCGGTGATTGGGCGGACCGGCTGCTGCCTTTGCCGCCGGTGATGCTGGGACAGGGCAGCGCGGAGGATGCGGAAATTGTGCAGGCGTTGCGCACCACTGGCTATTTTCTGGACGCGCATCTGGCGCCATCTTTGGGCAATCTGCCGATTCCAGAGGCGCGGAGGCGGCTGACGGATCTGCTCATCCGCCGGCTGTGAACAGCATCTCGCGTCCCTGGCCGTTGCTGAGGATCAGCACATCTCCGGAAACCTCGGCCAGAGTCATTGTCTGAAGGGACTGCAGAAATTCGGTTTCAAGTGCCAGTTCGGGGCAAGCCGCGCGTGTAACGGTAAACGCCTCAGCGCTGAACCAGGGGTAAGGCGCGGTCTGAGCACCCTGGAAACTGTTACAGGGCGTATGCCCGGTGATTTTACCAGGTTCAGGGAAGGCTAGCCTGGCAATTGCAGGAAAGGCCGCATTGTCGATGCTGGAGAGACGCCAGGTTTTATCTGCCGCCCCATAGGCCGATAAAGTCTCGTCTCCGGTGCAGGCACTGGCAAGCACCAGTAAGCAGATCAAAATAGAACGCAGCATCAGGTTTCCGTATAGCAGTGATATTTCGCACTCTGGAAAATGAGCGCAGAGAACGCAAGGAAGGCCCGGAATTGGAAAAGTGACGGCTCCCGTCCGCCGCAGCGGCATTGTCAATGCCTTGCGCCCGTTGGGCATGGCACCGCGCAATGCGCGGCGCGGACGGGCCCGGGCGGGAATGCGCTGTTGCGCCGTGCGCAGCACGGCGCCCGGCCCAACGCAGGAGATGGATTCTACGATTGCGTCTGAAGCGGCGGGACGGGCCGCCTAATTTGACTGAATGATTTCGGCCAACTTGCGGCCGATCTCGTTGCTGGCCTTTACCGACGGGTGGATCATATCCAGTGCGTGATAAGACCGGTCGCCAAAGGGCACCATGTCTTTGTTCGACAGGAAGAAAATGCCCTCATCCAGTGCAGCCAGGCGTTCGATGCGGGTTTCCAGCTCGTTGCCCTCATCGCGGCAATGCTCGATCATCGATCCCACGCCGGGGCTGCGCAGATAACCGACGTAAATCACCTTGGCACCGGTTGCGCGTAGTTCTGACAGCATGCCCGGGATCGCACCTTTGCGTCCGTCAGGGGAAACCAGTTTGTTAAGCTTGCGATCACAGGCAAAACAGCCGCAGCCGAGCCACAGATCATTGCCGCCGCCATTCACGATCACCCAGTCCCATTTGCCAGGCTTGTACTGTT
>NZ_LUKH01000904.1:0-1481 GCF_001593695.1 Leisingera sp. F5
ATCGGCGAAACCCATGTCGGCGGCTGTGACGATCTTTTTGCGCTGGAACAGGCGGGCAAACTGGACCCGCTGCTGGCGGCCTGAATCCGGAGAGATAAAATGCGCACAGCTCTGCTTCAGATGACATCCACCGACATCCCGGCTGAAAACCTGGAGACCGTGAAGGCGATGATGGCGGAGGCTGTGCGCGGCGGGGCGGGCTTTGTGCTGACGCCCGAAGTTACCAATTGCCTCTCCGGCAGCCGGACCCATCAGAACGGTGTCTTGTGTCACGAAGAGGATGACCCGACGCTGGCCGCCCTGCGTGACGAGGCGGCAAAACACGGCATTTGGCTGCTGCTGGGGTCGCTGGGCATCAAGACCCACGACAGTGACAGGCGCTTTGCCAACCGGCAGTTCCTGATCAGCCCGCAGGGTGAAATCAAGGCGCGCTACGACAAGATCCACATGTTCGATGTCGAGGTCACACCCGAGGAAACCTACCGCGAGTCCGATGGCTACCGCCCGGGCACCCAGGCGGTTGTGGCAGAGACGCCTTTTGCCAGTATCGGCATGACCATCTGTTATGATGTGCGTTTTCCGCATTTGCACCGGGCACTGGCCAAAGGCGGGGCGCAGATCATCACTGCGCCGGCGGCGTTTTCTTATGTCACCGGCGCCGCACATTGGCATTCGCTGCTGCGCGCCCGTGCAATTGAAACCGGCTGCTTTGTGCTGGCGCCTGCGCAGACTGGCAAACACCCGGCCTCCCGCGGGCCCAGCCGCAATACCTTTGGCCATTCTCTGGCCGTAGCCCCCTGGGGCGAGGTGCTGGCCGATGCCGGTCAGGAACCAGGCGTGACTTACGTTGATCTTGACCTCGAAACAGTGGCAGAAGCGCGCAAACGCGTGCCTTCCCTGACCCACGACCGGGAGTTTGACGGACCCTGATGGATGAGACACATTCCCTGGCGGTATCGCTGTTCAGCGAGATTCTGATGGCTGACCAGCTGGCCCGGTCACGTCTCAGCAAAGTGCTGCCCAAAGGGATGGAGCTGTCGCATTTCTCGGTGCTGAACCACTTGGCCCGGGCCGGGCTGGAACGCTCGCCCGCGCAGCTGGCCAAGGCGTTTCACGTAACCCGCGGGGCTATGACCAACACCCTGGGCAAGCTGGAAGTTGCCGGATACATCCATGTCCGCCCGGATTGGGACGATGCGCGGCGCAAGATGGTGGCGATCAGCCCGGCCGGCAAACAGGCCCGGGATGCGGCACTGGCCGGAATCATTCCGGTGATTTCAGAAGTTGTGGGTGAATTGGGCAGCGATCGGGTCCGGGCGACCTTGCCTATTCTGCGCGAACTGCGCGGCAAACTGGAAGAGAGCGGCTGAGCGGCTGGACCCAAACAGTCACCTGCCCGGGTAAAAAAGGGACGCCTGCAAGCAGGCGCCCCTCTTCCCCATCAGTCCCCATCATGCCGTGAACGGCGATCGTTTAACCAT
>NZ_LUKH01000905.1:0-1480 GCF_001593695.1 Leisingera sp. F5
GTGCTGCGCAACCCGCCGGTATAGGTGCCGAATGCCGGCAGGATCAGGCGGGAGGCGTCCAGCAGGAAACAGGGGCGTGAATTGCTGCGGACGCGGGCCTTGGGATGGTAGTGGCCGGAGATTTCTGCCGTTGCCGGCGGATCAGCAATGTGGCGGAAGGTGAGGGGGCCAACCCGCAAGTCCGCCAGATGCTCCCCGCCTCGACTGGTGGGGGCGGGGTCGTGGTTTCCCTCGATCCAGATCCAGCGGCGGTTTTGCATCAGGTCTTGGGTTTGGTTCCTTTCCAGGGCCGGCAATGCTGTGGCTGCGGCATCATCGTCGAAACTGTCGCCGAGGCAAACCACGGTTGCCGGGTCGAGGTCTGCGACCAGTCTCTCAAGGCGGTTGAGTGTGTCACGGCCTTCGTAAGGGGGCAGGGCACTGCCGCCGCGCCGCGCATGGCGTGCGGATTTTCCAAGATGCAGGTCGGAGACGCAAAGCAGCCGGTGGTCCGCCCACCAGAGCGCGCCGGAGCCGAGCGCGGTCAGGCGGGCGCCGGCGAGGTTGAAATCAAATCCGTTCATGCTGTGGTCTTAGACTCGCTGGCTTGACAGGCAAGCGCTATTGCGCCAGCCGGTCCAGTCCGGATAGCCGCATCAGCGCTTCGGCCTCGCGTTGCAGCAGCTTTTCCTGCGCTGCGCCTTTGACCGGAACCTTGCCAGCCTCCAGCAAAAGCGGCGCTGCAAGCGGCGAGATCCGGTCCAGCCGTCGCAGGGTGATCCGGCCCTTGATCCGTGCCAGCATCTGCTCAACGCGGCCAAAATCCACCAGCCCGCGCAGGGCTTCGTCGCGGGTGATGCCCATCAGCAGGTGGTCCGGGTCGTATTTCCTGAGCGTGTCATAGAGGATGTCGGAGGAGAATGTTGCTTGGCGCCCGTTCTTGCGTTGCCCGGGTGTGTTGCGTTCAATCAGCCCGGCAATGGTCGCCGCGCCGCGGAAGGCGCGTTTCATTACTGCGTTGCCGGCCAGCCAGCCGTCCAGCCCCTCGCGCAGGGCAGTGACATCGAACAGCGGGGCCGGGTCGGTCAGCGGCTCCAGCCCCCAGATCAAGGTGGCGTAGTCGGTCGAGACAAAGCCAAGCGGATCAAGGCCAAGCTCCTCCATCCGCTTGGTTAGAAGCAGTCCCAGCGTTTGCTGAGCGTTACGGCCGGCAAAGCCGTAAATGCAGGCATGCTCGCGCCCGTCGCGGGGGAAGCTTTCGATCAGCAGCGACCCGGCGCGGGGAAGGTCCGAGACGTCGCGCTGCAGTTCCAGCCATTCGGCGGTGTGGCGGGGCAGATCTGGCCAGCTGTCCTGACTGAACATCTCCAGGATGCGCGCGCTGAGCTGGGTGGAGGTGGCGAATTTGGTGCCGGAGAACACTGCGATCTTCGGTTTCCTGCCGGGGGTGCGGGTGACCTCGACAGTCATTTCGCGCAAGCCCTCGTATCGCACGGTCCGG
>NZ_LUKH01000906.1:0-1479 GCF_001593695.1 Leisingera sp. F5
CCCGTGATGAGTGCCGCCCGCCGGATTGTAGACGATGCCGCCGCTTGCCAGCAGCTCCCCCGCCAGGATCGAGCCGCCTGCCGCGGTGGCCGGACGGCGGAAGATTTCCGGGAACACCGGATTTGAAATTGTGCCCAGATGATGCCGCGCACGCACTTCTTCGCTAACCGCCTGCGTCGCCTCAGCCGTCTGCAACGCCGCGACATACTCCGGCGTGTGCCAGGCGGTCAGCGCCGCTGGCTTGGCGCGGGGGGAGTTCACATAGACCTCATCCGGCAGCCAGCCCAGCGCCCGCGAGAGATCCATCACGGTGGAGACCCGCGGCACCCGCAGGGGATGGGTGCGTCCATAGGACGACCCGCGATAGATTTCCGATCCGATGAACAGGGGGCGGGACAGCATGGCACAGTGATAGCCGGTTTCCACCGGATGCCAAAGGGCCTGCGATCCGTTCGGGGGTATACGCCCAACCCTTTGACGTTGCGCATTTTTGCCTGCCCGCTCAGGTTTCCCTCCGCCGCCCACTAGACCCATCCTCCGCGGCCTCCTAACGTGGCAGCCATGCTGCGTTATGCCCTGAAACGCCTGGTGTCCCTGATCCTCAGCCTGGCTGTTGCCTCGCTGGTGATCTTTCTCGTGGTCGAGGTAGCGCCGGGCGACCCGGCATCGTTTATGCTGGGGGTGAATGCGCAGCCTGATACTGTCGCTGCACTGCGCACGGAACTGGGACTGGATCAGGGAAAACTGACCCGCTATCTCAGCTGGGCCGCGGGGATGCTGAGCGGCGATTTCGGTACCTCCTATACCTACCGCACACCGGTGGCGGGCATGATCGCGGACCGGCTGTGGGTGTCGCTACCGCTGGCGATCTATGCGCTGACGCTGTCAACGCTGATTGCCTTTCCAGCAGGCATCTATGCCGCCGCCCGCCGCGGCAAGCCAGGCGATATGGCCGTAATGGGCGCAACCCAGCTGGGGGTCGCGGTGCCGAACTTCTGGTTTGCGATGATGCTGGTCCTGATCTTTGCCATCAACCTGCGCTGGTTCGGGGCCGGCGGCTTTCCGGGCTGGGACGCCGGGCTTTGGGCGGGCCTTCATGCGCTCACCCTGCCCGCCATCGCACTGGCGCTGCCGCAGGCGGCGATCCTGACGCGGGTGATGCGCTCTGCCCTTCTGGACATTCTGGGCGAGGATTTCATGCGCACTGCCCGCGCCAAGGGGTTGACCCGCCGTCAGGCGCTGTGGCGGCACGGGGTGCGCAACGCTTTGATCCCGGTGCTGACCATCATCGGCCTGCAGTTTTCATTCCTGCTGGCAGGCGCCATCATCATTGAACAGGTCTTCTATCTGCCCGGCCTCGGGCGGCTGGTGTTCCAGGCAATCTCCTCGCGCGATCTGATCGTGGTGGAGTCGGTGGTGATGCTGCTGGTCTTTGCCGTCATTACGGTGAATTTCCTGGTAGATCTCGCCTATGCGCTG
>NZ_LUKH01000907.1:0-1479 GCF_001593695.1 Leisingera sp. F5
TGACGATGCCCTCCACCTTCTCTGCGCCCTCCGCCGAGGAATGCACCGTGCCGGTCAGCTCTTCAATGGCTGCTGCGGTTTCCTCCAGCGTCGCAGCCTGGCTCTCGGTCCGTTGAGACAGGTCGCTGGCGGACTTGGAAATCTCTTCCGCAGTGCGCCCGACAGCTTCGGAGACTTGCGTCACGGCGCCCATCGCTGTTCCAAGCTGCTCCGCCGAGCGGTTGAACGCCTCACCCAGCGCGGCGATGTCCGCCTGATCGGACAGTTTGACCCGGAAGCCCAGATCCCCCTGGCTCATCGCGTCCAGCCCCTTGGCGATTTCCTGCAGCCCAAGACGGCGCACCGTTACATCAGTGGCCACTTTGACCACCCTTTCCACTGTGCCATCCGCGTTTTCAACCGGAGCATAGGTCGCTTGGATCCAAATGGTGGCGCCGTCCTTGGTCACCCGCGGGAACTGATCGGTGAACACACGGCCAGCGGCCAGGTCTTTCCAGAATGACTTATATTCCGCACCCGCGGCTATTTCAGGCGCCACAAACATCGAATGATGCCGGCCCGCGATTTCTTCCAGCCGGTATCCCAATGCAGCAAGAAAATTGCCGTTTGCGGTCAGAATTGTGCCGTCCGGTTTAAATTGAATTGTCGCCTGGGTGCGATCGACCATACCGGCAATAATCCTGGCACCGCTGTCCTGCTCTGCGGGCCTGGACGCTTTGAATTTGAAAAACAATGAATTTCTCCGCGCGTTCCTGATTCTCGATGGCTCGCGCCGAAAGTACCGTGAAACCAACAGAAAATTCTTAACGTCCCTGGATACATGCGCCTAGGTGTTCAGCCCCGGCATCTGGCGGATCGGATCCTTTATGAACCTGTTTGGATCTGAAGTGCAAATCTTGCAGACGCACCCATATGGCGTGCGTGCTGAGTGTTTTGAGACGGCAGCATATCCAGGGCTCGGAGCAATTCTGCGAACCCACTTGCATTCCGCACCTTGAGCGTTTGATTGAGGACATCGTTTGAACCGAAGGACCGATTGCTGTGACAGGTCCGCACCGATTTTGGTCGACATCAATTATGGTTGACTGTCTTGCAGTTGGCAGGCCGAACGGGGACGGCGTCGCAAATTTCAGCCTACTCCCTGCAATTAGCGTCCTGCCAAGCCCCTGGTCACTGCCCTTGGCCAGTTTGGGTTCCCTGGCCGGTTCACGGCGGATTACGGATTATCTGCCGCCTCCGACAATGTCAGCAACGAAACCAGATCCGCCTTGTTTCTGATCAGATCGGCGACGGTGCTGCGGTCAAGGGCACTCAGAAACGCATTGACCGCTTCAGCAAAGACCCCTGGAAGCCCGCATTGGGGCTGGATCAGACATTCTCCGCAATTGGCAACTTCGAAGCTTTCCTCCATGCTCCGTACGACTTGCCCCACATTGATTTCGCTGGCGGCCTGTCCGAGCTTGATGCCGCCGTAGCGGC
>NZ_LUKH01000908.1:0-1475 GCF_001593695.1 Leisingera sp. F5
CTGCTGGTGCAGGCCGCCAATGTCATTCTGATGCGCCCGCACCGTTGGGACGCGTTGGGACTAGGGCCATGGCTTCGAGGCGTTGCCGCACGCATGCCGCACAACAAGGCTGCGGTCGCATTGGCCAACAAACTGGCCCGCACAGCCTGGAGCCTTCTGCGCTACGGCACGAAGTACGCGGTCAATAGAGATGCGGCTTTGGGCACGATTTGAAGTCCCCAAAGCCACAAAGAAGTTCGCGAAGGAGAATGGCATGGAACGGAGAAACTACGCCCCCAGAATCTGAGAGCCCAAATGGTCGTCACCGATCTGGTTAGTAATGAGATCAAGGCGCGTGCGTAACCCGCAATGGCCACGGCCCGCGAGCCGGCAAACAGATCCCATGATTAGTGGCGCAGAGCGGATAGGCTGCGCGATGCCAATGATAGGAGAACTGGTCATGTCGTACTCACTCAATACGCCGGAATCTGTTCAATACGACCGCACGCTTGTCCTTGCGATCGAGTTGAGCAGCAAGTCTTGGGTCCTGGCGGCACAAGTGCCTGGTCTGCCGCAATCTAAGACCAGAAATATGATCGCACCTGATAAGCTGGCCCTTGAAACGGCAATCGATGGGTATCGGACCCGTGCCGCCGCCGCTGGCTCTCGAGTCGATCGTGTGATCGCGATTTATGAAGCTGGATGGTCCGGATTCTGGCTGGCGCGATGGTTGATCGCGAAGGGCGTGGAGGTCCACGTTGTCCAGCCTTCGAGTGTTCCAGTTGATCGCCGCATGCGCCGCGCCAAATCCGATGGCATAGATGCCGAGTTGCTTCTCCGCACTCTGATGGCGTGGCTTCGCAGAGAACCGCGGGTCTGTTCCATGGTGCCAATCCCGGACGAAGCCGACGAGGATGCACGGCGATGCATCCGCGAGCGAACGGAGTTGATCTCCGAGCGGATCGGCCTGACCAACCGGATCGGCGCCGTACTGGCGACATTAGGCGTCGAGGGTTACAATCCGCTCCTCCAGAGTCGCCGGCATCGATTGATGGATTTGCGCACCGGGCTCGGTGAGCCGCTGCCGCCGAACGCATTTGCAAAGATTGACCGGCTATTGAGCAGGCTCGAGCTCGTGCTCACCCAGATCGCTCAGCTGGAACGGGAGCGTGATGCCGTGGTTAAGGAACCCGCTGCGGATGAGGCCGGAAAAATGATCCAGCAGCTTTGCCGGTTACGCGGTATCGGGGTGCAGAGCGCCACCGTGCTGGTTCGCGAGGCTTTCGTGCGTCACTTCGCCAATGGCAAGGCGTTGGGATCGTATGCTGGTCTTACGGCGACGCCCTGCAACAGCGGTGGAGTAGAGCGTGAGCAAGGGATCGGGAAAGCCGGAAACAGGCGGCTTAGAACGGCGATGGCCGAACTGGCGTGGCTCTGGCTGCGCTGCCAGCCCGGTGCCGCGCAGGTTGCCCGGTTCCGGGAGCGAACAGGCCAGA
>NZ_LUKH01000909.1:0-1473 GCF_001593695.1 Leisingera sp. F5
CTCCGGAGGATGCGATTAAGCGGCGCCGTGGCAAGCCCAAGACCACTGTCGTCACCACGATGAAAAACGAAGGGCCGTTCATTCTGGAATGGCTGGCCTACCACCGCGCAATCGGGGTGGATGATTTTATCGTCTACACCAACGACTGCACCGATGGCACCGACACAATGCTGCAGCTGCTGCAGGATAAGGGCATCGTCCAGCACCGCGAAAACCCGTTCCGCAACACAGATCTGAAGCCGCAGCACGCGGCCTTGCAGGCGGCGGAGGAAGAGCCGGTAATCCGGGAGGCCGACTGGCTGGTCTGCATGGATGTGGATGAGTTCATCAACATCAAATGCGGCGATGGCCGGCTGCCGGACCTGTTTGAGGCCGTGGGCGATGCCAATATGATCGCAATGACCTGGCGGCTGTTCGGCAACAATGACGTGCGCGATTTCACCGGCGATTTGATCCTGCGCGAATTCACCCGCTGCGCTTTTGAAGTCACTCGCAAGCCGCATCAGGCCTGGGGCTTCAAGACCCTGTTCCGCAACACAGGTATCTTCAAAAAGCTGGGGGTTCACCGCCCCAAGGGGCTGAAGCCGCAGCTGTGGGAGGATATCCGCTGGGTCAACGGCTCCGGCCAGGACATGCCGCGGGAGATGTTCCGCAACGGCTGGCGCTCCTCGATGAGCACCTATGGCTATGACCTGGTGCAGCTCAATCATTACGCCGTGCGCAGCGCCGAAAGCTTTCTGGTCAAGCGTGACCGCGGCCGGGTGAACCATGTGGACCGCGATCAAGGGCTGTCCTACTGGTTCCGGATGAACAACAACGCTGAGGAGGAACGCTCAATCCAGCGCATGATCCCGGCTCTGGAGGCAGAGATGGCGCGGCTGCTGGCAGATCCTGATATCGCAGCTGCGCATGAATACGCCAGCCGCAAGCACCGCGAGAAAATCGAAGAACTAAAAACCCGGGATGACATGTTGGCGCTGTTCCAGGAGCTGACGGGCGATAAACTGTGCAAACTATCGCGGATGCACGCGCATTTCGGCGCCAATGTGTTCCTTAGCGGCCCCGGCGTGATCCCGGACGGAATCGCCGAACACGTGCCCGGCAGCGATTTTTGGTTCACAGTGGAGCGCGGCGAGACCAACCATTGAACCCCGCCGCCCTGTACGTTGACAGGGCGTGAGGGTGCAGGTTAAAATCCGTTAACAAAAAGCGCTGTTAAACAGCTGCATTAATTGGTTCTTTGAGGGGCAGTCATCATGGCACTTCCGGCCATTGCGTCACTTTGGGTGGGCCCAGAACTCAGCTGGCTGGAGCAGCTTTGCCTTCAATCTTTTGTGGATCATGGCCACGAAGTGGTGCTGTTCACTTACGACGAGGTCAAAGGCGTGCCCGACGGGGTGCAGGTGGCGGACGCCAATGAGATCCTGCCCGCTGACCGCATCATCCGCCACGCCCGCACCGGCAGCCCGGCGT
>NZ_LUKH01000910.1:0-1472 GCF_001593695.1 Leisingera sp. F5
CAGCCAGGATGATCCGCCGCGGCCAAACGGGCATTCCGGGCTGTGCCCGCTGCCGCCACAGCCAGATCAGCAGAGGTGTCCACAGGACCACATGCGGCAGCCCCAAGAGGCGTACATATCCAAGCTGCCCGTATAGCCAGTAAACTCCGGCCCCCGCCAATACACTGGCCGCCACCGTGACCAGCCCGGCCACCCGGCTGGCCTTCCAGATCAGCAGCGCCAGCGGCAGGACAAATGCACCCAGGAACAGGATGTTGACCCAGATCTGCACCCAGAGGGGCTGGCTTGCGATCGCTTCGTTCAGTGTCATTGCAGACCCTCCCGTTGGCGAGCCTAGGGAAAGGCCGGATCGTCGGCAAGCGCTACAGCGGCGAACCTTCGCGCATCTGGTCCTGCTCGTCGGGTGTTGGCGTGTGGTTGAACACATAAGCCGTGCGACAGGCTTCTTCGCCGCCCAATTCGGCAATCCGGCGGCGCTGGTCGGCAAAGGCGCGGGCATTTACTTCTTCCGGATCGCAGATCGCCCGGAGCCGCCGGTCTCCTTCGGCCAGGGCTGCCGTGACCTCCGGATCGTTCCTTCCGTCCATTGTCCGGTCCGTTTGTTCCTGCGGGTCGGCCTCCAGATCGAAAAGCTGCGGCTGCATTCCGGCGTAATGGACATACTTCCACCGGCCCCAGCGCACCATAAAGGCACCGGTTTTCGATCCGCCGTCATGATACTCGCTGAAACCGCTGCGGGTCTCGTCATAAGGCGCACTGGCAATCCTGCGCAGCGATTCGCCCGGCAGCCCTTCGCTGACAGCATCTTCTGCCAGGCCGCAGACTTCCCGCGCGGTGGCGGCGATGTCGGTCAAACTGGTGCAAGTCGCCAGGCGCCCGCCTGCCGGAATGCCCGGACCCGCGGCAATCATCGGCACCCCGGCGCTGGCCTCATACATCACCTGTTTGGTCCAGAACCCCTGATCGCCCATCATATCGCCGTGATCCGACACATAAAGGATCACGGTATTCTCCAGTTGGCCGCTTGCCTCCAGCGCTTGGATCACCCGGCCCGTACAATGATCCATGAACGACGTCAGCCCGTAATAGGCCGCCTTGGCCTCGCGCATTTTCTGCTCATCGAAATAGTCGCCGTAATTGAAGAACGCGGCAATATTGCGAAGCTCCTCATGGTCCGGAAGTCCCGCGCCATAGCCCACTGGCAGATCCATCTCTGCCGGATCATACATGCTGTACCACTTTTCGGGACAGGTCAGCGGATAATGCGGGCTGACCAGCGACACAAAGGCGGCCCAGGGCTGATCCTGCCGTTTCGGATCCGCCAGCCAGGCCTCTGCTGCGCCCGTGATCGTCAGGTCGTAATCAGTATAGGTGCTGGATCCCGCGCCCACATCGCCTGCCAGCTCTGCCGCCGCGTCGTAGTCCGGCGGGTTCTCCCGCAACAGGCCGACCGCCCAGCCGACGCCGCCGAC
>NZ_LUKH01000911.1:0-1471 GCF_001593695.1 Leisingera sp. F5
GCCCCGCATGGCGGGACTGCCTATCCGGGTTCGCCGCTGGTTGCGGCGTCTTTGCTGCGCCCGGGCGACGCAATGCATTTTGCCGAGCTGCATCCGCAGGAAAGCACCGCCCTGCGCGCCGCGCTGAGGCCCTGGCGGGCCAAAGTGCATCAGCAGGACGGGTTCGAGCTGGCCATGTCGCTGGCGCCGCCAACACCCCGCCGCGGCCTCATGCTGATTGACCCCAGTTACGAGATTAAAACCGACTATGCCCGCATCCCCGGCATCATCGGCCAGCTGCACAAGAAGTGGAATGTCGGGATCATCGCCTTGTGGTATCCAATCCTCAAGGACGGCTCCCACAAGCAGATGCTCAAGGCACTGGAGGCGCAAGGCCTGCCCGGGGCATTGCGCCACGAGGTCTCCTTTCCGCCGGTCCGTGATGGGCACCGGATGATCGGCAGCGGCATGTTCGTGGTCAATGCCCCCTACGGCATCGCAGAAGAAGCTGCCCGGCTGTCGGCGCTGTTCGAGGGGATTTCCCGCAAGTAACCGCGCACCATCCGCTCTGTCCGGCCGGAGGTTTCGCATTGAGCAACAAAGGGCGCCGCAGCGGGCGCCCTTTGTTTGTTCTGTCTGTCCGGCCTTGGATCAAGCCAGATCTTTATAGGATATCTCACGCGTATCGGCACCTTCACCAACCCGGCCGCGGCGCACGATCAGGCGGTTCAACGCGTTCACATAAGCCTTGGCCGAAGCAACAACCGTATCGGTATTGGCGCTTTCGCCGGTGGCGATGATACCGTCTTCCTCCAGCCGTACCGACACAGTTGCCTGCGCGTCGGTGCCTTCGGTCACCGCATGCACCTGATACAGCTGCAGACGGGCAGAGTTCGGATGGATCATGCGGATCGCCTTGAAGGTCGCATCGACCGGGCCGTCGCCCTCAGCCGTCTCAGTGACGTCCTTGCCATCGATCTCCATCTCAAGGGTGGCTTCCGCCGGGCCGCCGGTGCCGCAGACCACCTTCATCGAGACCACTTTCAGATAGTCGTTCTCAGCGTCCACTCCGGTGCGCATCAGCGCGATGAGGTCGTCGTCAAACACCTCTTTCTTGCGGTCGGCCAGCTCTTTGAAGCGGACAAAAACGTCCTTCAGCTGGTTGTCGCCAACCTCATAGCCAAGGTGTTCCAGCTTGTCGCGCAGCGCGGCACGGCCGGAATGCTTGCCAAGCGGCAGCGAGGTGCCGGAGAGGCCCACATCCTCAGGCCGCATGATCTCGAAGTTTTCGCGGTTCTTCAGCATCCCGTCCTGATGGATGCCGCTTTCATGGGCAAAGGCGTTCTTGCCGACGATCGCCTTGTTCGGTTGAACCACAAAGCCGGAGACGGTCGAAACCCGGCGCGAGATATGCATGATCTTGGTGGTGTCGATGCCGGTGTGCCAGGGCATGATGTCGTTGCGCGTCTTCAGCGACATCACGACCTCTTCC
>NZ_LUKH01000912.1:0-1471 GCF_001593695.1 Leisingera sp. F5
GCGCAAGAACATCCGCAAGGAGCGGATGCAGGCGCAGTGCTTTGGCGGCGGGATCCGGGTCTATCAGGGGGACAGCCTGCAGCCTGAGCATTGGGATGCCTTCTGGGAATTCTATCAGGACACCGGTGCGCGAAAATGGGGCGCGCCTTATCTGACGCGGCAATTCTTCGATATCGTCCATCACACGATGGCGCAGAATATGGCGCTGATTCTGGCGGAGCGCAACGGGCGCTATGTTGCAGGTGCCTTGAATTTCATTGGCCGTGAAACGCTTTACGGGCGTTATTGGGGCTGTGTTGAGCACCATCCCTGCCTGCACTTCGAGCTGTGTTATTATCAGGCGATAGAGCTGGCGATAGCCCTGGGGCTTGACCGGGCTGAGGCGGGCGCGCAGGGTGAACATAAGCTGGCGCGCGGCTATCTGCCGTGCGAAACACACAGCTTGCACTGGATCGGCGATCCCGGGTTTGCCGGGGCCGTTGAACGCTACCTCGAGGCTGAACGGGCCGCCACCGAGGAAGAGATCGAAATCCTGACCGATTACGGCCCGTTCCGCAAAGCCCAAGTGGAGGAGCAAGAATGACGGAAAAACTGTCCGACGCCACCCGCGGCCCGCTGCTGGAGCCGCTGTTTGCCACCGGCTGGGAAATGGTGGAGGGCCGGGATGCTATCACCAAGATCTTCAAGTTCAGCAATTTCGCCGATGCCTTCGGCTGGATGACCCGCGCCGCGATCTGGGCCGAGAAATGGAACCACCACCCGGAGTGGAGCAATGTCTACAACCGGGTGACGGTGGTTCTCACCACCCATGATGTGGATGGGGTCAGCGCGCTGGATGCCAAACTGGCGCGCAAGATGGACGGGCTGTTCGGCGAGCCGCAGACTTGAACGGAGGCTCTGACGGAAAGGTCAGCAATTCTGTCCAAATGTTTCGCGCGCGAAACATTCCGGCAGGCATGCTGACCTTATTTTTCAGGGTTTAATAAGGGGTCGCCCTACGGCCACCGGGTCAGGCAGCCGCAGCCTGGCTTGGCTTCAGCCCATTGACTCCAGCAAGCCTTCACCGGCGGAAAGCTCGCATTGGCCGGGGTTTTCTTCCTTGTTGAGAACTTTCACCTCGCCGTCCTCCACCAGCATCGCATAACGCAGCGAGCGGCCGATCAGACCGGCCGAGGGCACGTCCAGACGCATGCCGAGTGCCTCGGTCAGCGTGCATTCGGCATCCGACAGCATGGTGATCCCGGCCTCGGTGGCACCGGTGTTTTCGCCCCAGATGTTCATCACAAACGGATCATTGCCCGCCAGGCAGATGATTTCCTCGACACCCTTGGCGGCGAACTGATCCTTGGTGCGGATGAAGCTGGGCACATGCGCCGAATGGCAGGTGCTGGTAAAGGCGCCGGGAACCGCGAACAGCACGACTTTGCGCCCCTTCAGCTTGTCTGACAGCTGCACCTGCTCGGGGCCGATG
>NZ_LUKH01000913.1:0-1470 GCF_001593695.1 Leisingera sp. F5
TCAAGGCTTCCAGCCGGGCCACCTCGTCGCGGATGCCTTTCGACAACGCCTGGGCAAACCGGTTCAACCGCTCGCTGCGCTGGTCGCCCTGGTGCCGCACCAGATGGAAACTGCGGCTGAGGCTGACTTTGTCGGTCAGGATCTTGCGCAGCATCCGATGGGCCGGCAGGCTGAAATCATGGGCGATGCAGATCGCCGTACCCTGCGCTGCCATTTTGATCTGCACCGATACGGAGTTCGACGCCAGCGCGACCCGTTCGACACCGATATCGTTCAGGTAATCCAGCTCCTTGTCGAAAATCATGTCGGGGATGTAGCCGATCATCTTGTGGCCCTTCAGATCCGCCAACCCGGTGATCGGCGGATGGCTCTTCAGGTAATGGCGCGAGGCGACCAGATGCAGCCGGTAGTCGCAGATCTTCTGCACCAGCAGCTTACCCGCCGTCGGCGCGCTGACGGTCACCGCCATGTCGGCTTCGCGGCGGCTGAGGTTGATCACCCGCGGCAAGGCCACGATCTGGATATCCAGATCCGGGTTTTCCTCGGCGATCTGGGCACAGACCTGCGGCAACAGGTAGTTGGCGCTGCCGTCCGGCGCCCCGATGCGGATCTGGCCGGACATGGTATCGCTGGGTCCGCTCAGCGCCTCGGTCCCGGCCCGCATGGCCTGTTCGGCCGCTTCGGCATGGACCAGCAGACGGTCCCCCGCAGCACTCAGCGCATAGCCCTGCGGCGATTTCACAAACAGCGGTGTTTCCAGTGCGGCCTCAAACCGTGCGACCCGCCGCCCCACCGTTGCAGGGTCCATTTTGAGGATGCGGCCGGCGCCCGACAGGCTCGCCTCCCGTGCCACCGCCAAAAACACTTTCATATCATCCCACTGCGGTTCCATCGGCCCGGGTCCTCCGTCTTGCTGCTAACGTTCCGTTAACCTTTTGCGTTCCTGCAAAGCGTCTTTGAAATCTTTCCTCTTTTCCGATGTTTTTTGCAAGCCTAGGATGATGGCAAGATGAACAGAGGAGGATCCGATGAAAGAACTCGGCCACTTTATCAACGGCGCACTGGTCTCCGGCACCTCGGGCCGTTTTGACGATATCTTCAACCCTGCAACCGGCGAAGTGCAGTATCTGTGCCCGATGGCCAGTGTTGCAGAAACCACCGACGCCATTGAAAAGGCAGCGGCGGCACAGCCCGCCTGGGGCGCCACCAACCCGCAGAAACGCGCCCGCGTGATGATGGCGATGGTTGGCCTGATGAACCGCGACATGGACAAGCTGGCCGAGGCGCTGAGCCGTGAGCACGGCAAAACCATTCCGGACGCCAAGGGCGACCTGCAGCGCGGCCTGGAAGTGATCGAATATTGCATCGGCGCACCGCAGATGCTGAAGGGTGAGTTTACCGACAGCGCCGGCCCGGGCATCGACATGTACTCCATGCGCCAGCCGCTGGGCGTCGTTGCCTCGATCATGC
>NZ_LUKH01000914.1:0-1469 GCF_001593695.1 Leisingera sp. F5
CGGCGCTGGCCTGGGCAAACATGCCGACCAGATCGCTCAGATCCGAAGGGTTGCGGTTTTCGATTTCGCTTTCGCCAGCCAGCCATTCGCCGGCAATCAGGTTCAGTTTGGTCACGGTGAAGCCCCAGATGCTGAATTTCAGGTTTACAGCAGGATGGACTTCGGCACCCGCATCAGTCAAACTCAATTAACTGAACGCAACTACAGAAATTCTGAAGTCATGGCGCTTAAAATCGAAATGCTGCGCGCCTTTTGCACCGTGGCGCAGACCGGAAACCTGTCAGAGGCGGCCAACCGGCTGGGCCGGACCCAGTCGGCCATCTCAATGACCCTCAAGCAGATGGAAGACCATCTGGGCAAAAAGCTGTTCGAAGGCGAACGCAAGAACCAGCTGTCGCCACTGGGAGAGCAGGTTTTTGAACTGGCCCAGAAACAGGTGCGCCAGTTTGATCACACTGTGCGAAGCATCGAGATGGCGGCAGAGGCCATTCACGGGCTGATCCGCATCGTCTCGGTTCCCTCAGTTGCGGCGCTGGTGTTCCCGCCGGTGCTGGAGCATATGACCGCCCGCTACCCCGGCCTCAAGGTTGAGCTGCGGGATACCGACACCCAGCAGGTGCTGGATGCGCTGGCCGAGGGCAAGGCGGATATCGGCATCGCCTCCGGTTACCACCCGCTGAACGGGGTCACGGCGGTGCCTCTGTTCGAGGACCGCTTCGGTCTGGTCTGCTCCGCAGGGCATCCGCTGTTTCAGCAGGACGCCCCGCCCTCCATTGCGGATGTCACCGGCGCGGGATTTGTCCGCAATGCCCTGTGCGATCTGATCCGCAATGAACGCTTTGTAGCGGCCAGCAGCGGCGCAGATGTGACAATTCACAACACCCATTCGCTGATCACCATGGTGCGCACCGGCAAATGGGTCACGGTGCTGCCGCAGACAGTGGCCCGGTTCATGCCAGAAACCACGGCCTTCCGCCCGATTGCTGATCTGCCGGACAGGCGCGAGGTCTATCTGTACCAGCGCGACCGCTCGCGTTTTGCGGCGCTGTCCGAGGAATGCTGCGCCTTCATCCGGTCCTGCGACCTGTCCAACGGCCTGCCCGGCTGAACGGTGCTGCTCAGGCCGGCCCGGTTGTCCCCCGGATGATCTGCTCCAGGTCGCAGCACAGCCTGAAAGGTTCCGGCGTATCCGAAGTGATGAAGCGGGTGAACTCTGCGCCCGCAAGCGTTCCGATGGTCTCAGCCGGGATCCGGACCGTTGACAGGCCGGGTTCAATGTCAGCCGAGCCCTTGAAATCGCCGATCCCCATCACCGACAGCTCTTCCGGCACCTTCAGCCCGCGTTTCTGCGCCCCGTACAGTGCGCCCTGGGCAATCACGTCATTGCCGCACAACAGCGCCGTCGGACGGGACGGCCCCGCTAGCAGGTCCAAGGCTGCCTGCTTGGCCTGCGCCACGCTGTAAGGCGC
>NZ_LUKH01000915.1:0-1469 GCF_001593695.1 Leisingera sp. F5
ATGAAGGAGATCGTGGCGGGCCAGGCGGCGAGCTATGGTGTTGAGGCGGAGCTGGACTATGAAATTGGCTATCCGGCCACCTTCAATGATGCGGAAAAGACCACTTTTGCTGTGGAGGTCGCCAGGGAAATCGCAGGCACGGGAAATGTCGAGCCTGATGGCGGGCGCGAGATGGGGGCGGAGGATTTCGCCTATATGCTGCAGGCGCGGCCCGGATCTTATCTGTTCCTGGGCCAGGGCAGCAGTGCCGGGCTGCATCACCCCAAATATGACTTCAACGACGAGATTGCACCAGTGGGCGCGTCGTTCTTTGCCCGGCTGGTTGAGCGCGCGCAGCCGGTGGGCGGCTAACTGCAGGGCATGGATGACAAACACCTGCAGAAACGGTATTTGATCAAAAGCTGAAGCCGCAGAACAGGGACGCACCGCCATGGCACTGGAAGACGCAAAAGACATGATCGATCACGCCTTTACCCGCGAAGATCTGAAGGGGTTGAGCTTTGAGATCACCTTTGGCGGGGCGATGTCTTTTCTGCGCCGCAAATACACCAAGGATCTGACGAGTGTTGATATTGCCGTCACCGGTGTGCCGTTTGACCAGGCGGTGACCAACCGGCCCGGCACGCGGCTGGGGCCGCGGGCGATCCGCGAGGCGTCTTGCCTGCAGAGCCCGGATGAACCCTATGGCTGGCCTCATAAACCGCTGAGCACGCTGGCGATTGCCGATTATGGCGACATGGCGTTTGATCATGCCAATGTGCCGGAGTTTCCGGGCGCCTTGACGGAGCATATCCGGGGTATTTTGGCTGCGGATACAGCCTCGGTAGTGCTGGGCGGGGATCACTATATCAGTTTTCCGATCCTGAAAGCCTATGCCGAGAAATACGGACCGATTTCGCTGTTGCAATTTGATGCGCATACCGACACCTGGCCGGATGACAACATGGACCGTGTGGACCACGGAACCATGTTCTATAAGGCGGTGAAGATGGGGATCGTGGATCCGGCGACTTCGGTTCAGGTCGGGATCCGCACCACCAATGAGGATACGCTGGGCGTCAATATCATCGACGCACCCACCGTGCATGAGATCGGCCCGGTAGAAACCGCCAAGCGGATCAAGGCGGTCCTGGAGGACCGGCCAGCCTATCTGACCTTTGACATTGACTGCCTGGACCCGGCCTATGCGCCCGGCACCGGCACGCCGGTCTGGGGCGGCCTCACCTCGGCGCAGGCTTCGCGCATCCTGCGGGAGATTGCCGGCATCAATATCAAGGGTGGCGACGTGGTTGAGGTCTCTCCCCCCTTTGACACAACCGGCGCAACTGCTATTGCCGGGGCGCATGTGGCGACGGAAATTATCTGCCTTTTGGGCTGGAACATGAGAGACAATGACTGACTTCAATCAACCGATCAGCGGAAATGACCTGGCCCGGTTTTCAGGGCCGAACACCTTTATGCGGCTGCCG
>NZ_LUKH01000916.1:0-1469 GCF_001593695.1 Leisingera sp. F5
TCGCTGAGGCGCGGCTCTTCCTTCAGCGCATCCACGATCGACATCGGCTTCACGCCCTCGACCGGGATCAGCTTGGACAAGCGGTCCACCTGGCCATAGGGCATCTGCAAGACCCGCCCCATGTCGCGCACCGCCGCCTTGGACAGCAGCGCACCGAAGGTGATGATCTGCCCCACCTTGTCGCGGCCATACTTCTCCTGCACGTATTTGATCACTTCCTCGCGGCGATCCATGCAGAAGTCGATGTCGAAGTCGGGCATCGACACCCGTTCCGGGTTCAGGAAGCGTTCAAACAGCAGACTGTAGCGCAGCGGGTCAAGGTCGGTAATCGTAAGCGCATAGGCCACCAGAGAGCCCGCACCGGAGCCCCGCCCCGGCCCCACCGGGATGTCGTGATCCTTGGCCCATTGGATGAAGTCGGCAACGATCAGGAAATAGCCGGGAAACCCCATGCCCTCGATGATGCCCAGCTCGAAATCGAGCCGTTCCTGATAGTCCTCCATGCTCACCGCATGCGGGATCACCGCCAGGCGCTGTTGCAGGCCCTCGTTGGCGATGCGGCGCAGCTCGGCCACCTCGTCGTCGGCGAACTTCGGCAGGATCGGATCGCGCCGGTACGCCATGAAGGCGCAGCGCTTGGCAATCTCCACCGTATTCTCAAGCGCCTCTGGCAGGTCGGCAAACAGCGCGACCATTTCCTCCTGGCTCTTGAAGTAATGCTGCGCGGTCAGCCGGCGGCGCGGTTCGGCCTGATCGACATAGGCGCCCTCGGCGATGCAGATCATCGCGTCGTGGGCCTCATACATTTCCGTGTTAGGAAAATAGACGTCATTGGTGGCAACCAGCGGCAGGTCCATGGCATAGGCCATCTCCACATGGCCGCGTTCGGTCTGCTTCTCCGCTTCCGGCTGGCCGTGCTCGCCCGGGTGGCGCTGCAATTCCACATACAGCCGGTTCGGGAAAATCATCTTCAGCCGCTGCATCAGCTCTTGCGCCGCCGGGCGCTGGCCCAATTGCAGCAGCCGCCCCACCGGTCCGTCCGGCCCGCCGCTGAGGCAGATAACCCCCTCAGAATGCTCCGCCAGCTCCTCCAGCGTAACATGCGGCAGCTCCCCGCCTTCACGCATGTACAGACAGGAATTGAGCTTCATCAGATGCTCATAGCCCGCCTCGCTCTGCGCCAGCAGCACCAGCGGCGCCGGCGGTTTGGGCCGCTCACCCGGTGCCGGTTCGGTGAACCGCAAATCCACCTGGCAGCCGATGATCGGCTGCACACCGGCACCGCTCGCCGACACTGAAAACTCCAGCGCCGAAAACAAGTTGTTGGTGTCCGTCACCGCAATCGCGGGCATTTCGTGCTTTTTGCACAGGTCCGGCAGCTTTTTCAGCCGCAGGGCGCCTTCCAGCAGGGAATACTCGGTATGGGTGCGCAGGTGTATGAATCGGGGAGAGCTTGTCATGCCGCCACG
>NZ_LUKH01000917.1:0-1468 GCF_001593695.1 Leisingera sp. F5
ATTTCGATCTTCTTGGCAATTGCCATGCTGGACCAGGGCTGGGCCGGTTCGGACGCCATGTCGATATGCGCCTGCATCTTGATGCGGCGGCTTTCCCATTCCTCGTCCGTGCAGGTTTCACCGGCCGGCTTGTCCGGCACATGGGCGCCTTTGTTATGCGCCATATACTCGGTCGCATAGGCCTTGTCATAGCTGAATTTGGTGGCAATTTTCTCAGCGATGGCAGCGATATCCATGCCGTGTTCGGTCCAGCCGCCGTATTCCTTTTTGCCGCCGTTGCTTTTCATAAAGCTTTGTTTGTCGTCAACGGCATGGCCGACCTCATGCAGGGTGTTCCAGTTGAAAAACGTGACAGGCTCCTCGTTTGCCGGTTTGCATTTTTCCAGCTCGGCGCGTTCTTCCGGGGTGGCGGCATCATCCAGGCTGCCCACCGCATCATCGCTGCCAAAGGCATAATTGGGCGAGGCCCCGGCGTCGCCTTCATGCATCACAATCCGCTTCTCATTGCCCTGGTACATTGAGCCGCCTTTCGCAGCTTCATTAACCGCGAACTTCTGCAGCGAGTCATTGTTCAGCGTATGATCCAGCGGCAGATCCTGCATCGCCTTGTAGAAGGCGACAATGTTCGGCCCCTTCAGATTGGCATCGGCAATTTCCGTGGCCGGCGCCAGGTTCTCATTATTGAAGTTCTTGATATCACAGCCAAAACGCGCCTTGAACGCCACTTTGACCACCGCCCGCTGCGCCTCGGGCTCCAGGTTGTCGATCATCGCGTCCAGCTCGTCTGTGCCATTGGGGCGCGACAGGATTTCCTTGATGTCCTTGTCCGTGGGCGGCGTGTTGGCCCGCATTTCCGCCATCACAAAGGCGCTGGTGCCGATGGCGCGCGCCTCTTCCAGCAGTGTAATGGCCTCTCCCGGTTTCTTGCCGGCCACAGCCGCAGCGGCATCCGCCAGTTTCTTGCGCATGGTGTCGATGCTGGGCTTGATGGCATAGCGGTGCTCATGCCCTTCCAGCACAGCCAGCCGCGGCTCCACCTCCGGTTTGACGCGCAGGTCCTTGTATGCCTTGTGCTGCTCCGCCATCTCCAGCGCGGCCTTGGTCTGGGCAATCGCCGCTTCGATATCCGCACTGACCTTGGCGTAATTCTGCCCGCCCTTGGCGGCGGCTTCGGCATCAGCCAGCAGTTTTTCAACCGCGTCGGTCTCATCCTTCACATAGGCCGCTTCGCCGTGACCGGTAACCGGGGTCAAAGCCGCCCGGGCACGGGTGATTTCCTGTTCGATGAACGCATATTGCGAGATCACCTCATCCGCCGTGTTGCAGGCTTCCAGCGCGGCCAGCAGATGGCCCTTGGCGGTCTTGGCGTCCAGCCCGTCCTTGCCGCAGTTTTCAATCTCGGCATTTGCGGTATCCAGATGCGGCTTGGCCACGGCGGCGTTTTCACGGCTGCCGACCACCTTGATCG
>NZ_LUKH01000918.1:0-1467 GCF_001593695.1 Leisingera sp. F5
CAGGCACCACCCGCGGCTTCGGCGAGGCAGAGTTCCGCCAGATCGCCGACCTGATCATCGAGGTGATCGACGGGCTGGCCGCCAACGGCGAAGACGGCAATGCGGATGTGGAAGCCGCGGTGCGCGCGAAGGTGGCCGGTCTCTGCGTCCGGTTCCCGCTGTACCCGAACCTGTAAGCCCCTGCAGGGTTGAGAGAAAAAGACCGCCGCGGCCCTCGCAGCCGCGGCGGTTTTCTGCTGCCGCAAAGGCGAGGCTCCCGCGCCCCGCAGGTGCATCAAAGATGCCCCGGCACGGGTCTTGGGCCCGGCAGCGCCCCTACAGGGCGCACCCGCGCGGCGCCATGCCCAACGCTTTCAGGTCTGCCTCCGGCAGGCTGGAAAGGGGCGGGAGCGGCTCGTGGCTGGACGCGCAGGTGCCCGTTTGCCGGAGAATGACCGCCAGAAAGCGGAAATATCCAGAAAATTGTGGGAAAATGTGGGATGAGCTTGTAAGCCGGAAAAAACCCATGCCTTATGGTGCAAGGCAGTTAAACGCGAACAGGCTCAATCTTGTCGGACTCACTTTCTCTTTCTCACCGCGAATTGGAGCTGGTGGACGCTTTGCGGCGTTTGGGCGGATCAGCCCGCAGTGCGGAGCTTGCAAAAATGCTGGATGTTTCCGAGGAAACTGTGCGCCGCACCATCAAGGCGCTGAACAAGGCTGGAGCCGTGCAACGGGTGCATGGCGGAGCCTTTCTGGCAGGGCCGCAAAGTGCGACCAGCTTCGCCAGGCGGATTTCTGAGAACCAAATGGAAAAAGCCCGGATCGCGGCCCGGATCGCTGCACATGCCGGTGATGGCATGGCGCTGTTTCTGGATGTCGGCTCTACTACCGCATTTGTTGCCGAGGAACTTCGGCAGAAGACCGGGCTGATCGTGGTCACCAATTCTATTGGAGCTGCGCAGGCACTGGCAAACCACAATGGCAACAGGGTGCATTTTCTGGGGGGCGAATTGCAAAGCAATGAGCGCGGCACCTTTGGTTTTGTGGCTGAGCAGCAAGTCCGGCGGTTTGCGCTGGATCTGGCAATACTGTCTGCAGATGCATTTTCTGCCAAACAGGGCGTGCTCTATCACAGTGCGGCCGAAGCGCAGCTGGCCGGGGTGGTTGCCGATTGCACAGAGCAGGTGGCCCTGGCCCTGGCCCATCCCAAGTTTACGGAAACTGCGCCGCATTGCGGACCCTCTCCGCGCAAGATCAGCCTGCTGTTTACTGACCGCAGACCTGACAAGAAACTCTCTGCAGCGCTGGCAGGCTGGGGGGTGAAAGTGGACGTTGCTCCGGGTGGCAAAGATGGCTGAAAAACACCTGACTCTGCCCCAGCGGCTGCCTGAAAAGCAGGCGGCCTGATGGGCGGCCGCTGGAATTGCCCGCAGCTACGGCATCAAGAACGGGGTAAGGTTGCATTGATTGCGACTGGGACAGATA
>NZ_LUKH01000919.1:0-1466 GCF_001593695.1 Leisingera sp. F5
TGTTTTCGGTGGTGAACCCTCCGATCACCCACACCATCTGGGCAGAACAGCGCCGCTTGGGTGAAGTGGACCGGATTTGGGTGCCGCTGGAGGAGATCGCTCCGGTTCTGGCGCGCTCGGTGGTGGCCGCCGAGGATGCGCAGTTCTGCCGTCACTGGGGGTTCGATGCCCGCGCTATCCAGGCGGCGATTGAGGCAGGCGGTGCCCGCGGCGGTTCTACCATTTCGCAGCAGGTGGTCAAAAACGTGTTCCTGTGGCAAGGCCGCAGCTGGCCGCGCAAGGTGCTGGAGACGCTGCTGACTCCGGCGGTGGAGATTGTCTGGAGCAAACGGCGGATTCTTGAGGTTTACCTGAACGTCTCGGAAATGGACGAGGGCGTGTTTGGCGCCGAAGCTGCGGCGCGCAAATACTTCGGTGTTGGCCCGGATCAGTTGAGTGCGCGTCAGGCAGCGCTGATTGCCGCTGTGCTGCCCAATCCCAAAGACCGCTCAGCCCGCCGGCCCAGCGGTTTCGTGCAGCGCCGCGCCGCACAGATCGCCGATGGGGCGGCCACCATTCGCGCAGACGGGCGGGCGGCCTGTTTCGAGGATTGAATCTTTCCTGCTGGCGGGGCATTGCTGGGCCATCCGCTGTAAGTTTTTTGGAGACCCTCTGTAGCCATGGCGCGCCTTTATCATGTTCCCCTGTCCCCGTTTTGCCGCAAGGTGCGGTTGTCATTGGCGGAAAAGAAAATTGAGGTGGAATTGGTCGAGGAGCGCTATTGGGAGCAGGATGCTGATTTCCTGCGCCGGAACCCGGCGGCAAAGATCCCGGTGATCCGACTGGATGGCAAGATGATGGCCGAAAGCGCGGCGATCTGCGAATACCTGGAAGAAACCCGGCCTGAGCCATGCCTAATGCCCCGCGATGCCGAAGGCCGCTATGAGATGCGCCGGCTGGTCAGCTGGTTCGATGACAAGTTCCACAGCGAGGTGACGTCGAAGCTGCTGTATGAGCGGGTGAACAAGAAAATCACCGGTGAGGGCTATCCTGACAGCCGCAATGTGAAAGCCGGCGCCAAGGCGATCAAATACCATCTGGATTACATGGCCTGGTTGCTGGACCACCGGCGCTGGCTGGCGGGCGATATGATGACGCTGGCGGATTTTGCCGCGGCTGCGCATCTGTCGTCGTTGGATTATATCTCGGATGTGGACTGGAACCGCTCGGCGGTGGTCAAGGACTGGTACGCCAAGATCAAGTCGCGGCCTGCTTTCCGGTCGATCCTGGCGGATCAGGTGCCGGGGTTCCGGCCGCCGCCGCATTACACTGATCTGGATTTCTGATATCAACGGGGCAAGGGGCGCTGCCCCTCTTGGGCCTTTGGCCCAATTCACCCCGAGGTATTTGGGACCAGAAAGAAGATGAGTGCAGCGCTGAAAGAACGGCTGGTGGCACAAGCACTGGCTGAGGGGTTTGTCTCCTGC
>NZ_LUKH01000920.1:0-1465 GCF_001593695.1 Leisingera sp. F5
CGGGCGAAGGAATACCGTCGAAATAGCCGCTGCGCCCCTTTGGCGCCTCCTCCGATTTGGTGCTGACATTGAACCGCGCCAGCCGCACCACACAGCAGACCGAAAACACCAGCACCGAAATCCACCCGGCGCCGCGCACGTCCTGCAAAGCCCAGAAATAGATCACCAGCGGCGTCGCCACGCCGAAGTTCAGAAAGTCCGCCAGCGAGTCCAGCTCGGCACCCATCTTGCTTTCGCTGTGCAGCGCCCGTGCCAGCCGCCCGTCCAGCCCGTCCAGAATCGCGGCCAGAATAATCATCATCACCGCCAGGGAGTAATTCCCGAACACCGCAAAGCGGATCGCCGTCAGCCCTGCACAGATGGCGCCGATGGTCATCATGTTCGGCATCAGCTGGATCAGCGCAAATTCGGATTTTTTCTTTTCCGGGGTGTCATACATTGCGGTGGTTCTTTCTTCCTCGCGGGGCACTGAAGCACGACGCGGCCCATGGGCGGCCTTCGGAGCAATCCACTGGGGTAAATTTCGCGGCTGTCTTAGCCGTGGCGCACATATGCCCCAAGCAGCGCCCCGGCGCAATGTTTGCAAATCCGGTGGCCGTCCGCTGTGCGACAAGTGTACTGGCAACACCCCGGCAAAGGAAATGGCACCGTGCATCGCACGGTGCCACGCCCAACTGTGAAGATCTCCCTTCCGGGAGATCCTGAGCAGGCGGGAGCCCCCTGCCTGTCTCAATCCATCAAGCTCAGTTACCCGACGACGTTGAACTCCGGCCCATAGGGGTATTTGGTGATGTTCTCATTGCCGTCTTCGTGGATGATCAGGATGTCATGCTCACGGTAGCCGCCCGCACCGGGCTGGCCGTCCGCAATAGTCAGCATCGGCTCCATCGAGATCACCATGCCCGGTTCCAGCACCGTGTCGATGTCCTCGCGCAGCTCCAGCCCGGCCTCGCGGCCATAGTAGTGCGACAAGACGCCAAACGAGTGGCCATAACCGAATGTGCGGTACTGCAGCAGGTCCTGCTCTTCAAAGAAGGCATTGATCTGATGGGTGATTTCCGCGCAGCTCGCCCCCGGCTTCAGCAGCGAGATGCCCAGTTCATGCGCCGCCACATTGGCCTTCCAGATGCGCAAGGATTCTGCGTCCACTTCCTTCACGAACATGGTCCGCTCCAGCGCGGTATAATAGCCGGAGATCATCGGGAAAGTGTTCAGCGACAGGATATCGCCGCGCTGCAGGGTGCGGCCCGTCACCGGGTTATGGGCCCCGTCGGTGTTGATGCCGGACTGGAACCAGACCCAGCTGTCGCGGTATTCGGCGTCCGGGAAACGTTTGGCAATCTCCAGCTCCATCGCGTCCCGGCCGGCCATTGCCACATCAATCTCGCGTGCGCCTTCCTTGACCGCATCGCGGATCGCAAAGCCGCCGACGTCTGCCACCGCGGCACCGGCACGGATCATGTCC
>NZ_LUKH01000921.1:0-1463 GCF_001593695.1 Leisingera sp. F5
ATCCGGTGGTCATCACCCATCCGCTGAGCGGACGGCGCGGCCTCTTTGTGAACCCGGTCTTCACCACCCGCATTGAAGGGCTGAACCCGGAAGAATCCTCGGCGCTTCTGGCCATGCTTTATGCCCACTGCCAGCAACCGGAGTTTCAATGCCGCGTGCGCTGGCGGGCCGGTGACATTACCATGTGGGATAACCGCGCCACCTGGCACAAGGCGATCAATGACTATCACGGCTTCCGCCGCCTGATGCATCGGGTCACCGTTGAGGGCGGCCCGCTTGCGACTGCTCCCGCAGCCTGAGTCTTAGTGAATGTACCGGTATGACTAACAACAACCCTCAGGCAGAAATCAGTCGCCCCAATGTTATCCTGATCCTCGCGGACGACATGGGCTTTGCCGATCTCGGCTGCACCGGGTCGGAAATCCAGACCCCCAACATCGACTCCCTCGCGCGGGGCGGCGTGATGCTGTCTGCGATGTACAACTGTGCCCGCTGCTGCCCGACGCGGGCGTCGCTTCTGACCGGGCTCTACCCGCATAACGCCGGCGTCGGGCATATGGGCGCGAATTTGGGCACGCCTGCCTATCAGGGGTTCCTGCGCAACGACAGCGCCACCATTGCCGAGCATCTGCGCGCCAGCGGCTATGCCACGCTGATGTCCGGCAAATGGCATGTGGCTGGCGACTTCGAACCCCGCAGCGTAGACCACTGGCGGATCGGCGATGTTGAGCATCCGACACCGCGCCAGCGCGGCTTTGACCGCTTTTACGGAATCATGGACGGGGCGACGCATTTCTTTTCGCCGCATTACATGCTGGAGGATGACAGCCGCGTCGAAACCTTCCCGGATGATTTCTACTTCACCGACGCCATCACGCATAAGGCCATCGGCATGATCGATGGCGCGGTGGCGGAGGAGAAACCCTTCTTTCTATACCTCGCCCATACTGCGCCGCACTGGCCGCTGCATGCCCACCCTGAGGACATCGCAAAATACGACGGCGTCTATGCCAAAGGCTGGGACCAAATCCGCACCGCGCGCCACGAAACGATGAACGGTCAAGGCGTGTTCCAGCGCAGCTGGGACATCTCCCCGCGTGACAGCACCGTGCATGGCTGGGAACAGGAAAAGAACCGGGATTGGGAAGCCAGCAAGATGGCCACCTATGCGGCGATGGTGGACCGCATGGATCAGTCGGTTGGCACACTGATTTCGGCCCTGAAACGGCTCGGGCAGTTCGACAACACGCTGATCCTATTCCTCAGCGACAACGGCGGCTGCGCTGAGTTCATGGCCGAGGACGGCTGGGCGAAGTTCTACCCGGACAAAACGCACGACGGCAGGCAGATCACCATGGGCAATGTGACCGGCCTGCGCCCGGGCGATGCCCAGACCTTCCAGAGCTATGACAAGCCCTGGGCCAATGTCTCCAATGCGCCCTTCCGCCTGTACAAGCATTATG
>NZ_LUKH01000922.1:0-1462 GCF_001593695.1 Leisingera sp. F5
ATTATGGGCCATGATGTGGTGCAGGATTTCAGCCGCACCGAGGGCGACCGGATTGTCATCGAGGGCCACACCACCGAGATCGCCTCGATCACCTATGGCGACAAGAACGGCGACGGGGTGATGGATCACTCGGTGATTGCGCTGTACTCGGATCAGGGCAACAACGGCGGCGCCCATAACGACGATCTGCTGGGCAAGATCACGGTCTACGGCGACCTGGTGAAACTGTCGGACATCGAGCACACCGCGGCGCCGGCCTATGGCATCATCAAGAGCATCGACGACCTGAAGGAGGCGCTGGCGCCAACCGCGGTTTCCGAAAACACCGGCAAAATCAAAGTCCCGGGATCGGCGCTGGCGGATGCCGGGGATCTGACCCTTGCGGCGACGGAAAGCCCGGTCTTTGCCATGGCCGGCAGCCACGGGTTCGATGCCGAAGACCGTTCTGCCTATGTCTTTGACCACAACAAGGCGCTGGAGCTTTCCAGCGGCACCATTGCCTTTCGCTTCACCGCCAGCAGTCTGGCCGGATACCAAACCCTGTTGTCCAAGGATGCCGCTGAATACGGCACCGGCGGGCATCTGGCGGTCTATCTGGATGAAACCGGCAAGCTGATCGTGCGCCTGCAGGACACTGCGGAGACCCGCTATTTCACTGCGGCAAATGCAATTGAGGCCGGCAAGGACTATGACTTCAGCCTGAATTTTGGCAGCAAGGGGATGGAAGTCTACCTGAATGGCGCGCGGATTGCCTATGAAGCCGGGCTGGATTTTGACTGGAGCACCAACAGCGAGGCGCTGATTGCCGGGGCAGCCGGGTGGAGCAATGCAGCCGGCAAAACCGACAAGATCCACAGCTATTTCGATGGCAGCATCAGTGATCTGGCGGTTTATGACGCGGTGCTAACGGGCGAAGAGGTTTTCGGCAGCGGTGAGCGCAGCGATTACGCTTACTTCGGCGGCCGGATCGACAGCTTTCAGTTCAACCGCAGCGGCGGCGAAATCCAGATCAGCAAGGGCGGCTCGGAGACGGCTCTGGAGCCGGATGATACCTTTGCGGCGTTCAAGGACGTCACCGTGCGAGCGGCGGATATTCAGTTCGGTTCCAATAGCAATGACGAATTGCGCGGTGCCGATGGTGCCGATGTGCTGATCGGAAAAGGCGGTGATGACCGGTTGCTGGGGTACGGTAACGACGACTTGCTGAGAGGCGGAAGCGGCAACGACAGTCTCTATGGCGGTGAAGGGGCCGATACGCTGTCCGGTCAAGGGGGCAACGACAAGCTGGCGGGCGGCAGCGGCCGGGACTATTTGTTTGGCGGCGATGGCAATGACACGCTGTATGGCGAAGACGGCCGGGATTGGCTCTATGGCGGCCTTGGCGATGACCGGTTGCAGGGCCACAGCTGGAATGCGTCGGACCCCTCAGACCGGGATCGCGCGGTGTTTGATGGGAACTTCG
>NZ_LUKH01000923.1:0-1461 GCF_001593695.1 Leisingera sp. F5
CTCTTTGCGCCGTTCCATCGGCATGGTGAAGGTGGTCGGGCTTTGGTGGCTAGGGGTGCAAAAGATCACATCGGTGTCTTGCGAAATCTGCTCTGGCGGCAGCCCGCCGTCATCGACCGGAATGCAGTCCACCTGGCAGCGGGTCTGCACCACCTGGTCGCGCAGAGTGTAATAGGCCGGATCCTCCACCGCAGCCCGCCGCCCTCGGTTCAACAGCAGTTGCGAGGTGATCCACAGCGCATTCTGGGCGCCCAGGGTGATCAAAACTTCTTCAGGCCGGGCGGTGATCCCGCGCCGCGGCAGCGTGTGGCGGGCGATGTATTCGATCAGCAGCGGATCGTCCTGATCGAAGTAATCATTTGCCAGGGCGGCAAAATCCTTCTGCCCCAATGCCCGCAGCGCGCACAGCCGCCAGTTGGCATGGTCAAACAGCGAAGCATCGGCCTGACCGTAGATGAAGGGATAGCGGTACTCGCGCCAGTCCTGTGGTTTGCGCGGGGTGTCGCCGCCGGTAAAGCTGCGCGCCAGCACCTTGCCCCAATCCATTGCATCGCCGGACTTCTGCTGCGGCGTATAGGAGGGCGGCACCGGCGCATTGTCTGAAACGAAGTATCCCGAGCGCCCGCGCGAGGTGAGATAGTCATTGGCCAAGAGCTCGGTATAGGCCAGCGTCACGGTGATCCGGCTGATCCCCAGATGCGCCGCCAGCTTGCGCGAGGACGGCAGCTTTTCCCCGACCCGGAACCGGCCGGACAAAATGCCCTCGGCAATCATTTCCTGGATCTGCGCCTGCAGCGTGCCCTGAGCGTCCGGGTTGAGGAAGAAGGTATCGACGGAAATGGCCATGCGCGCCACCTTAGGGTGGACTTAAATAGGGTGCAATCTGGACTTAGGGCCAGTTTGGAGAAAACTGCGGCTTGCACTGGTCTGGCCGGGGAGCCAGTTTGCTGCCATGTTTAAAGTATTCGGCCATCTGGCACTTTTTGTTCTTTTGACTCTTTTCACGCAGCTTGGCGGAGCCGCCTGGCTGGCCGCGCTGTGTTTCCGGCGTCGGCTGACGGCCTTTCTGTTTCTGTATCTTGGCGTCAGTCTCGCCGCTGTCTGGGCCGCACCGCAATTTGGCAGGACGGCGCTGAGCTGCTGGGACCGAGGGCCGCTGCAGATGCAATCCTGGGTCTACTGCGCCTTGAACCGGAACTACGTGACGCCGGAACTGGCAGAGCTGCTGCAGGACACTGCCGCGGCTATGGACCAGGCATTTCCCGGCACGGTGACACAAGTACTGGACGCGAATTTCCCCGTGCTGGCCGGATTCCCGCTGTTGCCGCATCTGTCCCATGACGATGGCAGAAAGGCCGACCTTGCGTTCTTTTATTCGGATGCCGAGGGATATGCGCCTGGGGCAACCCGGTCGCCTCTGGGCTATTTTGCATTTGAGCAGGGGCCAACGGACTGTCCCGG
>NZ_LUKH01000924.1:0-1461 GCF_001593695.1 Leisingera sp. F5
CGTCCGGCGCCTCTCCCATCAGCGCCAGATCCCGGATTGCAAAAGGGGCAGGCAGCAGCGGGAGGAGATGCGTGTTGAGCGCGTCTTGCACTGCAGGCAGCTGCAGCTTGGGCAGTTTGCCGGTCAATGTGATGTGAAAGCGGAACTGGCCCAGGACATAGGGGTAGCCCCAGCGGCTGAGGTTTGCTTCCTGCTCCGGGTTCAGTCCTGCGCCGCGGCGGCGTTCCAGCGCAGCCTCAGACGCGGGCGCGCGAAACGGGTCAAGCTCTGTCACGCAGGCGGCGGCCAGCGCCATCAGCGCGGTCTCGTCCCCGGCAGGGCGCAGGGCCAGGAAACGGCCCAGCCGCGCCAGCTGCAGACCGTCCAGCGTGACCGGTTTTTGCGTGGCGGCCAGCGCTGCGCAGGCGTCTTCAAGCGCCGATCGGGTCTGCCCCTCGGCGAGGCGCATTGGCGGCTTCAGGGTGGCGTGCAGCCCGTATTTGCGCGGCACATCGGTGATTGCCGCCACATCCAGCCCGTGAACTTGCGGGTGGGACAGGTCCAGACCCGCTTCCATGTCCCAGCCCAGCCAGCTGGCAGCAAACCGGCTCCACGCTGCCTCGGCAGGCGGGGCGTAATAGATCGCATATCGCGTGAATGTCACATTGGCCTCCTAAAAGTGGCCTTCCATAGCTCGAAAGATGTGAAGTTCAGATGACAGATGAATTGATCCTTGCCAATGCCACACTGGTGCTGCCGGGCGAGACCCGGACCGGACGTGTGAAAATCACCGGCGGTGAAATCACTGATATTGCCGAAGGGGCTTCGATCCCGGCAGGAGCCGTGGATTGCGAAGGAGACTACCTCAGCCCGGGACTGGTGGAGCTGCACACGGACAATCTGGAACGTCACATACAGCCCCGGCCCAAGGTGGACTGGCCGCATGCCAACGCCATCATTGCCCATGATGCGGAACTGGCGGGCACGGGGATCACCACGGTGTTTGATGCCATGCGTGTGGGGTCGATCAGCCGCAGGGAAAGCCGCTACGGCGCCTATGCCCGGCAGCTGGCCTCCGAACTGCTGGAGCTGCGGGCTGCGGACGCGCTGAAGATCTCGCATTTTCTGCATCTGCGAGCCGAAGTTTGCAGCGATACGCTGCTTGATGAGCTGAATGCGTTTGGAGATGCGGACCGTGTAGGGCTGGTTTCGCTGATGGATCACACGCCGGGCCAGCGGCAGTTCCGCGATATCGCAAAGCTCGAGCAATACGTGAAGGGAAAGCATGGGTTCGATGATGCGGCTTTTCAGGCACATGTTGCGCATCTGAAAAAGCTGCGCGAAACCTATGGCGGCGTGCATGAAGCTGAGGCGGTGAAAGCCGCCAGGCGGTTCGGTGCCGTGCTGGCCAGTCATGACGACACCACAGCAGGTCAAGTGGCTGTTTCAGCCCGGCATGGCATCAGCCTGGCGGAGTTTCCG
>NZ_LUKH01000925.1:0-1459 GCF_001593695.1 Leisingera sp. F5
TCCTGCCCGGACTGCCACGTGCCGCATCAATGGTCCAACAAGATCGCCCGCAAGATGCAGGCCTCCAAGGAGGTCTGGGGCAAGATCTTCGGCACCATCAACACGCGCGAGAAATTCCTGGAGCACCGGCTGGAACTGGCCCAGCATGAATGGGCGCGGCTTGAGGCCAACGACAGTCTGGAGTGCCGCAACTGCCACTCGGACGAGTCGATGGACATCATCCGCCAGTCCAAGCGGGCAGCGGACGCACATGAGCGCTTCCTGTTCACCGGCGAGAAGACCTGCATCAGCTGCCACAAGGGCATCGCCCACCAGCTGCCCGACATGGCCGCAGCTGACGGCGAGGACCACGCAGGCCTGCTGGCGCCGCAGCATGGAGAGGGCCTCCTGGCCAGCACCCGCAGTTATCTGAGGTTGAGCAGCGACTGACGCTGCCAGCCTGCGCAACACACGAAAAGGCCGCTGTCCCGACGGGCAGCGGCATTTTTAGTGTCTGTTTTGGCGCGGGTTCAAAGCGGGATGCTGCCCAGATGCGCCTCGCCGCGCTCACGCGCCAGCTTCATCTGCTTCTGCCGCTCGCGGAACCGCACCTTATCCGCGTCCGAGGTCTGGTCAATGCACAGGTGGCAGCTGACGCCTTGTTCGAACTCGGGCCGCGCCTTGTCCTCTGGCAAGATCGGACGGCGGCAGCCGTGGCACAGCTCATGCGGGCCTTCGACCAGCCCGTGGCCCACCGACACCCGGTTGTCGAAGACAAAGCATTCGCCGTCCCAAGTGCTGTTGTTCGCCGGCATTTCCTCCAGATAGCGCAGAATGCCGCCCTTCAGGTGATAGACGTCCTCAACCCCTTGGCCCAGCAGGTAGTTGGTGGATTTCTCGCAGCGGATGCCGCCGGTGCAGAACATCGCAACGCGCTTGTTGTGAAAACGGTCCTTGTTCTCCTCCCACCAGGCTGGGAAATCGCGGAATGACTCGGTCTTGGGGTCGATCGCGCCTTCAAACGTGCCGATTGCCACCTCATAATCGTTGCGGGTGTCGATCAGCACCACATCGTCCTGCCGGATCAGATCGTTCCACGCTTCCGGCTCGACGTAATGCCCGACAGAGGCCAGCGGATCCACGTCCGGCTGGCCCATAGTGACGATCTCTTTCTTCAGCCGCACCTTCATCTTGCCAAAGGGCGGCTCGGCCGCAGTGGCCTCTTTCCAGTCCAGATCCGCGCAGCCGGGCAGCGCCTTGATATGCGCCAGCACCGCGTCGATGCCAGCCTGCGGGCCGGCGATGGTGCCATTGATCCCTTCCTGCGCCAGCAGCAGCGAGCCTTTGACATCCTGCACCTTGCACAGGTCCAAAAGTGCCGGCCTGATCGCGGCGGGGTCGGGGAAACGGGTGAAGTGATAGAGAGCAGCAATCGTGTACATGCCCCGCCCTTAGAACCATGTGCCCGGGGTTTCAAGTG
>NZ_LUKH01000926.1:0-1459 GCF_001593695.1 Leisingera sp. F5
AAAATCAAAGTTGCCCCCGGATGTAACGCAAACCACTGTCTTGCCGCGGATCCAGGAGCGCACATCCTGCAGCGCTTCAACCGACAGCGCGCCGGCCGGTTCCAGCACGATGCCTTCCACGTTCAGCATCTCGATGATGGTGGCGCAGATCCGGTCCTCGGAAATGCCCAGAACATCCGGCAGCGGCACATCCTTCAGAATGTCGAATGGCAGCGCGCCGATCCGCCCCACTGCAGCGCCATCGACAAAGGTGTCGACCTTTTCCAGCGCAACCGGTTTACCTGCGGCAAGCGCTGCCCGCAGACAGGCACCGCCGTCAGGTTCAATAAATAAGCTGTGCACGTCCTGACCAAACCATGAGGAGACCCCGGCAGACATGCCGCCGCCGCCTACCGGCAGCAGGACATGATCCGGCGCCTTGCCAAGCTGCGCCTCAATCTCCACCGCGATGGAGGCCTGGCCTTCAATCACATCGGCATCGTCAAATGGCGACAGGAAATGGCCGCCTTCCTTGGCGCACCACTCCTGTGCGGCAGCCAGACAGATATCGAAATAGTCGCCGACAAGATGGATTTCGATATGGTCGCCGCCGAACATCCGGGTCTTCTGGATCTTCTGTTGCGGCGTGGTGACCGGCATGAAGATCACCCCACGCTTGCCCATGTGGCGGCACATGAAGGCGACCCCTTGCGCGTGGTTGCCGGCCGAGGCGCAGACAAACAGCTCCTGATCCGGCTGCTTGCGCATCGCGTTCAGCGCACCGCGGATCTTGTAGGACCGAACCGGGCTCAGGTCTTCACGCTTCAGATAGATGTCGGCGCCGAAACGCTCGGATAGATGCACATTGCGCTGCAAAGGAGTTGCAGGAAACACATCGCGCATCGCCTGTTCAGCGGCGCGGGCCTGGCTCTTGAAATCGTTCATGGATTATTCAGTGGCGCAAGCCCGCCCCCAAGACAAGGGGCAGGTGCAAAGCATACATAAGAATACCAGAGATCAGACCGGACGACCTTCGACGTAGTGGCCGTAAAGGGTGGTCAGCAGGCTGATGTTCAAAAGGGCCAAGGCAGCTGATACGAGGAGTGAGACACCAAAAGCCAACGATGGGGATGCCGCCAGCGCTTCGGCAGCGAATTGGGCTGCGTATTGTGCTGCAACCAATATGGCAGCCAAACCCAGAAGGTCACCAAAAGCGTTTCCAGTGGAGTTCCAAGCTTCACGCAGCCCCATGTCCGCTCCCAACGCTGCCGCCGGCAGGATCACTGAAAGCCTGAGAACCAGATAGGTGACAAAAATTGCAATCGGCAGGTTGGCCAATTGCAGAACTGCCGCCCCTGCCCCGCTAAGCAGTGTTGTTACTAGAAGAACCATCAGCAGCACAGGAATCATCATGCACAAAAGAACCAGCGCAATCTGCACAGACCGTCCAAAGTAGGCCATCACGCGACCGCCTTCCAAA
>NZ_LUKH01000927.1:0-1459 GCF_001593695.1 Leisingera sp. F5
CCCCGTCTGAAATAGCCCAGGCCGCAATGTTCCTGTTGTCGGACCGGTCCAGCTTCGTAACCGGAACCCCAATGGCGGTGGACGGCGGGGTTGCCGTGCGGCTGGTCTAGGCCCCAGCACCTAAAACGAATGCACCTAAAACGAAAAAGCGCCCCGGAAAATCCGGGGCGCAGTTTGATCGTCCAACAGGGAGAGATGTCAGCCGAATACTTTGGTCAGGGCATTGTCGACCGCATCGCAGATCTGGTCGATGTCGTCTGCGGTGGCGATCAGCGCGGGGCTGAAGCAAAGGGTGTTGTTGCGGCCCGGCAGCGAGCGGTTGGTTACACCGATGATCACGCCCTGCGCGCCGCATTCTGCGACAACCTGCTGGGCCAGCTTCTCGTCCACGGGTTCCTTGGTGTCACGGTCTGCGACCAACTCGGCGCCCAGGAACAGGCCCTTGCCGCGCACATCGCCGATCACGGCGCGCTTTTCTTTCAGCGCGGCCAGGTTGCTGAGCATGCGCTCGCCCATGGCGGTGCAGTTGTCCAGCAGGTTCTCTTCCTCGATGATGCGCATGTTTTCCAACGCCGCAGCGGGGCCGGCCGTGCAGCCGCCAAAGGTCGAGATGTCGCGGAAATAGCCCATTGGGTCCGAGGCGTCTTCCTTGAACATGTTGAAGACTTCCTCGGTGGTCACCATGCAGGCAATCGCCGCATAACCTGAAGCCACACCTTTGGCCATGGTCACAAAGTCGGGTTTGATGCCGTACTGCTGGTAGCCGAACCATTTGCCGGTGCGGCCAACGCCGCAGACCACTTCGTCGATGTGCAGCAGTACGTCGTGCTTCTTGCAGATCTCCTGCACGCGCTCCCAGTAGCCTTCGGGTGCCTCAATGACGCCGCCGCCAGCGGTCACCGGCTCCAGGCACAGGGCGCCAACGGTTTCCGGGCCTTCGCGCAGGATGACTTCTTCGATGGCGTCTGCTGCGGCGATGCCGAATTCGCGGCCGGACAGGTGTTCCAGCCCCAGCTCATGCTTGCGGTACTCCATGCAGTGCGGCACGCGGACAAAGTCCGGCGCAAAGGGGCCGTACTGCGCATTGCGCTCGTCCTGGCCGCCGGCCGACATGGTCGCCAGGGTGGAGCCGTGATAGTCGCGGTCGCGGTACAGGATCTTGGTTTTCTTGCCGCCGTATTTCTTGTGGGCGATCTGACGGATCATCTTGAAGGCCTTCTCGTTGGCCTCGGATCCGGAGTTGGTGTAGTAGACGCGGGTCATACCCGGCATCTTCTCGATCAGCTTTTCGGCAAACAGCGCACCGGGGATGGAACCGGCGGAGTTGGCGAAATAGCAGAGCTTCATCATCTGCTCATAGACAGCTTTGCAGACGCTTTCGCGGCCATAGCCGACGTTGACAGTCCAGACACCGCCGGACACCGCATCCAGGAACTCCTTGCCGTTCTGATCCCAGACG
>NZ_LUKH01000928.1:0-1458 GCF_001593695.1 Leisingera sp. F5
GGTCCACCGGATCCGGCGCTGGGTCGGGCTGGCCGTGGTACAGTTCATTGGCGCGGCAGTCGGCGCAATAGCAGACAACACGGGTGCTGCCCTTGATGCCTTGCGCGGAAACTTCACCGCGCAAGGTCCCGCAGTTGCAGGAAAAAGCCAGCCCGCCGCCCATGCGGTCAGGCAGCCGTGTTTTTGTTGGCAGGCTTGCGGGCCGGTTTGCGGCGGCTGTTGGCGTTCATGAAATCAATCACCAGCGGGCGGATGTTGTCACGCCAGCTGCGGCCGGCAAAGATGCCATAGTGGCCGGCACCTGGCTCCAGATGGCTGGCCTTCATGTTTTCAGGCAGGCCGGTGCAAAGATCCAGCGCCGCGACGCATTGGCCGGGGGCAGAGATATCATCTTTGGCGCCTTCGACAGTTTTCACCGCCACATTGGTGATCTTGCCAATATCAACCTTGTGGCCGTTCACGGTGAATTCGTTGCGGGCGATTTCGCGCCGTTTGAAAACACGTTCGACAGTGGACAGGTAGAATTCGGCCGTCATGTCCATGACGGCAAGGTATTCGTCGTAGAAACGGTTGTGGGCGTCATGATCCGAAGCCTCCCCGCGGGAAACACGCTGGATCTGATCCATGAAGGCCTTGGAATGGCGCTCGCCGTTCATCGACATGAAAGAGGAAAGCTGTAACAAGCCAGGGTAGACCTTGCGCCCCACGCCTTTGTATTTGTAACCGACGCGCTGGATCATGGTTTCTTCCAGCTGGCCCATGGTGACGCGGCGGCCGAAATCCGTGACCTCGGTCGGGGTGGCATCCGGATCCACCGGGCCGCCGATCAGGGTCAGCGAGGAAGGCTGCGCCTTGGGGTCCTGTTCGGCCAGATAGGCGGTGGCGGCCAGGGTCAGTGGCACCGGCTGGCAGACCGCGACAACATGCGTGTCAGGGCCCATTTCGCGCATAAAGTCGACCAGGTAAAGCGTGTAGTCCTCGACGTCGAATTTCCCAGCGGAAACAGGAATGTCGCGGGCGTTATGCCAGTCCGTCACGTAGACTTCACAATTGACGATCAAGCTTTTGACAGTGGAGCGCAGGAGGGTGGCGTAATGGCCGGACATCGGGGCAACCAGCAACACCTTGCGCGGCTGTTCCTCGCGCCCGTTGACTTTGAAATGGAGCAGATCGCCAAACGGACGTTCGACCACAGTGTCGATATCCACCAGATGGTCCTTGCCGTCTTCGCAGGTGAAAGTGCGGATACCCCAATCAGGTTTCACCACCATCCGCTGGTAAGTACGTTCCGTCACTTCACCCCAGGCGGCCATCCAGCTGAGCGCAGGGTTTGGCAAGGCGGAGAAGACCGGGTAAGATGCCATGGAGAGGGCGGTGGCGCCCAACCATTGGTTGGTGTTCCGGACGGTCTCCATCAGATCGTAGGTCATCATGTATCGCATGCGTGTCTCCTTCGGG
>NZ_LUKH01000929.1:0-1457 GCF_001593695.1 Leisingera sp. F5
CGCCCTCGGCAATCCGGTGGTGGCGGGCAAAGACATTCTCCAGCCCTTCGTCCAGCAGCATACCACAGGCCATGTTCAACCCGTTCATTGAAGAACAGCTCGGCTCCGGTCAGCTCATTCAGGTAAGCTGAGGTGCGCACCGGCGTGCGGCGGATATGCGGCTGGATTCGCTCATGCGCGGCCAGCATGTCCTCGTAAGTGGGGATATACATAACGGTATCCTTCATTACGCGGCGGCCTTGGCGCTGACGCCGGTATTACCGCGGTAGTAATCCTGTGCAGCTGCCACGCCGGAGCCCAGCTGGATGTTCAGCCCCAGGTCGGCCATGACCATTTCGGCGGTCGCAATGCCCGACAACGCCATCACGTCGGTCAGGCTGCCCAGGTGGCCGATGCGGAACACTTTGCCCGCGACCTCGCCCAGGCCGGTGCCAAAGGCGACGCCGTATTTCTCGGCCGCCAGGCTCACGAATTTGTTGGCGTCGAACCCTTCCGGCGTGCGGATGGCGCTGACGCTGTCGGAATAGACGTCCGGCGACACGGCGCACAGCTCCAGCCCCCAGGCCCGGACCGCAGCGCGGACGCCCTCGGCAATCCGGTGGTGGCGGGCAAAGACATTCTCCAGCCCTTCGTCCAGCAGCATACCACAGGCCATGTTCAACCCGTTCAGCAGACCGACAGAGGGCGTGTAGGGATAGGCGCTGTTGGCGTAACCCGCGGCCATATCCTTGATATCAAAGAAGGTACGAGGCAGGGTCGCGGTCTCCGCCGCCTTCATCGCCTTGGGCGAGAAGCCAACGATGGCCAGGCCCGGCGGCAGCATGAAGCCCTTCTGCGAACCAGTGACGGCAATATCGACGCCCCATTCATCCATCCGGAAATCCATCGAGGCGATCGAGCTGACGCCATCGACAAACAGCAATGCCGGGTGGCCGGCCGCATCCAGCGCGCGGCGGACGGCGGCGATGTCGGATTTCACGCCGGTTGCGGTCTCGTTGTGGGTCGCCAGAACCGCCTTGATCTCGTGGGATGTGTCGGCGGTCAGGATTTCCTCGTAACGGTCTGCAGGCAGGCCTTCGCCCCAGGGGGTTTCGACAACCTGCACATTCAGCCCGTGGCGCTGGCACATGTCGATCCAGCGGTGGCTGAACATGCCGTTACGCGCGGCCAGAATCTTGTCGCCTGCGCTCAGCGTGTTGGTGAGCGCGGTTTCCCAACCGCCGGTTCCGGTCGACGGAAACACAAAGATCTCAGCGGTTTCGCTTTTCAGAACTTTTTTCACACCGGCAAGCGCCGGGTGCAGGATCTGGCCGAACAGCGGCGAGCGGTGGTCCAGCGTCGGCATGTCCACTGCCTTGCGCAGTACTTCGGGCATATTGGTCGGACCGGGGATGAAAACCGGATTTTGAAAGCTCATGTCGTGCCCTCCTGTGGCGATTTCCGTCACTGTAAAGGGC
>NZ_LUKH01000930.1:0-1456 GCF_001593695.1 Leisingera sp. F5
CAGCTGGCCCGCCCCGCATTTGGGGCAGACGCGCGGGTCGGTGCCGTCTTCGCGCGGCGGATAAAGCTGCGGTGCAAGGGCGTCATCCAGCACATCCAGCACTTCGGTGATCCGCAACTCGGAGGTTTCCGAAATGGCAGCCGAGAAATCGCGCCAGAACTTGCCCAGCAGTTCCTTATAGTCGCCGTTGCCGGCACTGACGTCATCCAGCTCTTCTTCCAGATTGGCGGTGAATTCATAGCCGACGTATTTGCGGAAGAAATTCAGCAGGAAGATCGTAACGATCCGGCCTTTGTCCTCGGGGAACAGGCGGTTCTTGTCCTTGCGGACGTATTCGCGGTCCTGGATTGTGGTGATCACGGAGGCATAGGTCGAGGGGCGGCCGATGCCCAGCTCTTCCATCCGCTTGACCAGTGTCGCCTCGGTATAGCGCGGCGGCGGCTGGGTATGGTGCTGCAGCGCCAGCACAGCGCCGTCTTCAGAGAGCACGGATGCCTCTTTGCCGGCCTTGTCAGCCTGCGCGGCCAGCGAGGATGCAAATTTCAGCGCTTCGCCCTGCATGATCTGCGGCAGGCGCTTGTCGTCTTCGTCGGCCACATCATCGCGGCCTTCTTCATAAACCCGCATGAAACCGTCAAACAGCATCACCTGGCCAGTGGCGCGCAGCACCACCTGTTTGTCATCCGAGCCGATATCGACAGTGGTGCGTTCCAGACGGGCACCTTCCATCTGGCACGACAGGGTGCGCTTCCAGATCAGGTCATAGAGCTTGCGCTGATCGTCGTCCGTGACCTTCAGGCTGGCCGCATCGCGGCTCATATCCGTCGGGCGGATACATTCGTGCGCTTCCTGGGCGTTCTTCGCCTTGTTCTTGTAGATCCGCGGGGAGGAGGGCACATATTCAGCGCCATAGCGGGTTTCGATCTCGGCACGCGCGGCCTGCACCGCTTCGGGCGCCATGTCGATGCCATCGGTCCGCATATAGGTGATGTGACCGGCCTCATAAAGGCGCTGCGCGGCGTTCATGGTCTGGCGCGCGCCCATGCCGAACTTGCGGCTGGCTTCCTGCTGCAGGGTTGAGGTCATGAACGGGGCAGAGGGGTTGCGGGAAGCGGGTTTTGCTTCGACCGACAGCACCGACAGCTGGCGCGAGGCCACGGCCTGCACCGCGAGTTCGGCAGCGGTGGACGTCTTCAGGCTGTATTTGTCCAGCTTGTCGCCGCCCAGTACCGTCAGACGGGCTTCGAACTCCTGGCCGCGCGGGGTCGCCATCTGGGCGCGCACCGACCAGTATTCCTGAGCGTTGAAGGCTTCGATCTCCATCTCGCGCTCGACGATCAGGCGCAGGCAGACGGATTGCACCCGGCCCGCGGACCGCGCGCCCGGCAGCTTGCGCCACAGCACCGGCGACAGGTTGAAACCCACCAGATAGTCCAGCGCGCGGCGGGCCAGATAG
>NZ_LUKH01000931.1:0-1455 GCF_001593695.1 Leisingera sp. F5
CGCGCGCGGGCTGGATGGCGATCAACTTCTTCTTCAACACCGGGCTCGACGACCATGGCGTTATGTATGCCGATGAGCCCTGGACCCGGCCCGGCGATTACGTACTGCTCAGGGCGCTGACCGATCTGGTCTGTGTCAGCTCGGCCTGCCCGGATGATACCAGCGCGGCCAATGGCTGGAACCCCACCGACATTCACGTCCGCACTTACAGCGGCCAAGAGACCTTCAAGCGGGCGATAGCGTTCCGCGCGACCCCTGAATCGGAGCCCAAAATGACCAAGGAAACCGGTTTCCACGACCGCCTCAGCAAGATGACCCGCAATTTCATCGAGTATAACGGATATTGGCTGGCCAATTGCTATGCCGAGTCCGGGCCGCTGGAGGAATACTGGGCGTGCCGAGAAAAATGCATTGTTCTGGATCTCACGGCGCTGCGCAAATTCGAGATCACCGGTCCGGATTCCGAGGCACTCTGCCAGTACATCTTTACCCGCAATATCAAGAAGCTGGCTGTGGGGCAGGTGGTCTATACCGCGATGTGCTATCCGCATGGCGGCATGATTGACGATGGCACCGTGTTCCGCCTGGGCAAGGACAATTTCCGCTGGATCGGCGGCTCGGACTATGGCGGAGAGTGGATCCGCGAGCAGGCGGAAAAGCTGGGCTTGAACGTGCTGGTGCGCTCGTCAACCGACATGCAGCACAATATCGCCGTGCAAGGCCCCGAAAGCCGGGATCTGCTGAAGAAGATCATCTGGACGATGCCGCATAATCCCAAACTGGAGGAGCTGGGCTGGTTCCGCTTCACCCCTGCGCGGATTGGCGGTGAGCATGGCGTCCCGGTAGTCGTCTCGCGGACCGGCTACACCGGCGAACTAGGGTATGAGATATTCTGTCACCCGAAACATGCTGGTGATGTCTTCGACGCGGTCTGGGAGGCCGGTCAGGATCATGGCATCCGCCCTATGGGGCTGGAGGCGCTGGATATGGTGCGGATTGAGGCCGGCCTGATCTTTGCCGGGTATGACTTCAGTGATCAGACCGACCCGTTTGAGGCTGGCATCGGCTTTACCGTGCCGCTGAAGTCGAAAGAGGATGACTTTGTTGGCCGCGACGCGCTGATCCGGCGCAAGACCACGCCCGCCCGCAAGCTGGTGGGGCTGGATATCGATTCCGCAATTGACGTGGAGCATGGCGACTGTGTCCACATTGGCCGCGCGCAAATTGGCGAGGTGACCTCGTCGATGCGCTCACCGCTGCTGGGCAAGAATATCGCGCTGGCACGGGTGGATGTGTCTTGCGCGGAAGTGGGGACCGAGGTGGAAATCGGCAAACTTGACGGACATCAAAAACGGCTGCCTGCCAAGATTGTACCCTTTGCGCATTACGACCCCAAGAAAACCCGGCCTCAGTCCTGAGGCCGCCCGGTTCGGGGCAGGGAGGTGAAATGGTTCA
>NZ_LUKH01000932.1:0-1455 GCF_001593695.1 Leisingera sp. F5
TGCCGATCCTCTATCTGACCCTAGAGCTGCCCAAGCAGATCGTGAACCGCGTGTTTGAAAATGGCAGCAGCCCGGTTGTGGTGTTTGGAGCCGAGCTTTCGCAAGTTTCGCTGCTGTTTCTGCTTTGCGGCGCCTATCTGGCGGCCATCACGCTCAACGGTCTCAACAAATACTGGCTGAACATCCGCAAGGGCCTGGTTGCCGAAAGCTTCGTGCGCCGGCTGCGGCTGGCCATCTACCGCCAGTGGAGGCAGGATCAGCCCGCGGAGCGCCAACCGGCCATCATGCCGGTTCTTGGCCCCGAGGTTGAACCTGTCGGCGGCTTTGCCTCCGAACTGCTGGCCGTCCCGCTGCTGCAGGGCGGAACACTGGCTACGATCCTTCTGTTCATGTTTGTGCAGGATCCCATCCTCGCCGCGGCTGCGCTCACGGTGCTTCCCCTTCAGCTGATCATCGTGCCGCGGCTGCAGCGGCGGGTGAATGCGGTGTCCCGCAAACGGATCCGCGAGATGCGCCTTCTCGGCGGGCACTTGGACCGGCAATTACGGGCGTCCGGGCAAGGCGCGCTGCCGGTTGCGCGCAGTTTCCGGCAACTACAAGAACTGCGCCTGCAGATTCACCGGCTGAAATTCCTGGCCAAGGCGATCAACAACTTCCTGACCGCCCTGACACCCTTCCTGTTCTATTCTCTGGGCGGATATTTCGTGCTGCAGGAGCGGGTCTCGCTGGGCGCGCTTGTGGCGATGCTGTCCGCCCACAAGGAGTTTTCCTCACCGCTGAAGGATCTGTTCCGTTTCTATCAGCAAAGCGAGGATGTGCGGATTCGCTATCAGGAGATCCGCGCTTTCGCGTCCGGCTCCCGCGGGGCGCCCGGACCGGCGGCGGCAGCCCGGAACCAGTACGGCCCTAGCCCGGCTCACGGCAATTCATTCACCTATGAAAGAAAGAGACCCTCATGAATAAGAACCTTGCCATCCTGGCTGCCGCAGCCGTGGCGGCGGCGGTTTATTTCGTCTACAGCAGCGCCGGGAGAAACGATGCAACCGCCCAGCGCACCATTCTGGAACCCGGCGCCCCGCTCGCCGAGGTTCAGCTGCCGCCGGACCTGAGTGAAGCCGCAAAGATCGGCAAACGCGCTTTTGACGCGGTCTGCGCCGACTGCCATGGGGACAATGCCGCAGGCCGCCACGGCATGGCGCCGCCGCTGGTTCACAAGATCTACGAACCGTCGCACCATGGCGACGCCGCCTTCTTGCTCGCCGCCCGCAACGGCGTGCGCGCGCACCACTGGGATTTCGGAAGCATGCCCGCCCAGCAGGGGCTGACCGATGGTGACGTCAAAGGCATCACCCAGTACGTGCGGGAGCTGCAGCGTGCCAACGGCATAAATTAACCCGCCGGGTGGCCGGGCCAGAGGCAGTATGGCTTTGGAATCAAGGTGCGGCCTCCCCGGCC
>NZ_LUKH01000933.1:0-1454 GCF_001593695.1 Leisingera sp. F5
AACTCTCTGGCGGTGCTGCGGGATATTCCTGGAATTGTGATTGCCTGTCCCTCAGATGGGGCTGAGGCTGCAATGATGATGCGCGAGGCGGTGCGCCTGGCGCGCGAGGAGCAGCGGGTGGTGGTCTTTGTCGAGCCGATCGCGCTGTATCCGATGCGGGATCTGCATGAGGCCAAGGATGGCGGCTGGATGCGTAACTACCCCTCACCGGACCGGAGGATCGGGTTGGGGGAGGCGGGTCTGCATGGCGATGGCACCGATTTGGCGATTGTGACTTATGGCAACGGACGCTACCTTTCGGCCCAGGCGCAGGCAGAGCTGGCGGCGAAAGGCGTGAATGCGCGGATTGTGGATCTGCGCTGGCTGGCGCCTTTGCCGGAGGCGGCGCTGTTGGAGGCGGTGAAGGGCTGTAAACATCTGCTAATCGTCGATGAATGCCGCATCACAGGCAGTCTGTCAGAGGCGCTGATGGCACTGTTTGCGGAACAAGGCGGTGCTCCAACGGCGCGGGTGGCGGCCAGCGATTGTTTCATTGCCACAGGGCCGGCCTATGGTGCCACGTTGCCGTCGAAGGATAGCATTGTTGCAGCTGCTTTGAAGCTGGCAGGAGGCAAGTCATGACCCGCACGGCTGTTCTGATCAGCCCGGGACGGGGCACTTACAACAAGGCGGAACTCGGTTATTTGCACCGCCACCATGCGGACAAGGCGGCGCTGTTCGCCGGATTTGATGCGCAGCGGAAGGACGCCGGGCAGGAGGAAGTCACGGCGCTCGACGGGGCAACCCGGTTTTCGGTGTCAAAGTATTCCCGCGGGGACATTGCTTCGCCATTGATCTATGCCTCAGCGCTGGCGGATGCACAGTCGCTGGCGGAGGACATCGACGTTGTCGCGGTCACCGGCAACTCCATGGGGTGGTATATCGGGCTGGCGGCGGCCGGGGCGCTGAGCGCGGCGGATGGGTTCAAGGTGGTGAACACCATGGGCACGCTGATGCAGCAGCAGCTGATCGGCGGCCAGCTGGTCTATCCCTTTACCGGTCCCGAGTGGCAGAATAGCCCGCATCGCAAGACGGAGCTGCTGGACTTGGCGGCAGAAATCAATGTGCGCGAGGGGCATGATCTGGGGCTGTCGATTGACTTGGGCGGAATGCTGGTGCTGGCCGGAAATGAGGCCGGGCTGAAAGCGTTTGAGGCGGCGGTGCCAGTGCTGGACGGCCGCTTCCCCATGCGGCTGGCCAACCACGCCGCGTTCCATACAGTGCTGCAAGCGCCGGTGGCTGCTGAGGGGCGCAAGCAGCTGGGGGCAGAGTTGTTCCAGCAGCCGGAGGTGCCGATGATCGACGGTCGCGGGCAGATCTGGTGGCCGGGCGCTACGGATACGCAGGCCCTGGCGGACTACACGCTGGGGCATCAGGTGGTGAAGCCGTATGACTTTACCCGTGCGGTACAGAAT
>NZ_LUKH01000934.1:0-1454 GCF_001593695.1 Leisingera sp. F5
GAGCATGGGGGCGAACCGCGGGTCTGTTCCATGGTACCGGTCCCGGACGAAGCCGGCGAAGATGCACGGCGATGCGTCCGCGAGCGAACGGAGTTGATCTCCGAGCGGATCGGCCTGACCAGCCGGATCGGCGCCGTCTGGCGGCATTAGGCGTCGAGGGTTGCAATCCGCTCCTCCAGAGCCGCCGGCATCGATTGGTGGATTCGCGCACCGGGCTCGGTGAGCCGCTGCCGCCGAACGCATTTGCAAAGATTGACCGGCTATTGAGCGGGCTCGAGCTCGTACTCAGCCAGGTCGCTCAACTGGAGCGGGAGCGTGATGCCGTGGTTAAGGAACCCGCTGCGGATGAGGCCGGAAAAATGATCCAGCAGCTTTGCCGGTTACGCGGTATCGGGGTGCAGAGTGCCACCGTGCTGGTGCGCGAAGCTTTCGTGCGCCGCTTTGCCAATGGCAAGGCGTTGGGATCGTATGCAGGGCTTACGGCGACGCCCTGCAACAGCGGCGGAGTGGAACGTGAGCAAGGGATCGGGAAAGCCGGAAACAGGCGGCTTAGAACGGCGATGGCCGAACTGGCGTGGCTCTGCCTGCGCTGCCAGCCCGGCGCCGAGCAGGTTACCCGGTTCCGGGAGCGAACAGGCCAGACCGGCCGGCGTGTGCGTAAGGTGATGATCGTTGCGCTTGCCCGAAAGCTGCTGATTGCCCTTTGGCGGTTTGCCACTGATGGAGTGGTCCCGCAGGGAGCGGCCATGGAACCCGCCGGCTGACAGTTAATGAGATCAGGCTGCTTTGCAACCGCATGGCGGCTTGGTGGCCGAGGGAACGCCGCCGTTGTCCGGCGTGGCACAATAGATGCCGTTTTCGCAGAGTGGTGCCGTTCTTTTAGGGTTCTCCGCTCCCGAATACGGGACAGTGGTTGGGAGGCTGGTCCCGCCGGATGCGAGGTTTGCAGACAGGGGGCCGCCGAAACAGAGCTCACTTCGAGCGCCGATGAAGAAATTATACCATTGACGGAGACATCATCATGTGAGGCCGGACACAGGCCTGCTTCAGACCAAGGCACAGGCCGCCTCAGCAAGGACTTGCTTTGCAGGAACCATCCACACAAGATATTCCGGCAAGGCAGCGGCCTGCGCCGGATGAACCTGCTTGCACGAAGTCCTCTTTACCCGGCCTGCTGCGCGCTATAGTCATTGCGGGCGCTGCGAGAGAGGGAATAGCCATGGCCGACGATCTATTCAACAGCTTCATGAACGGTCCGGATGAACAGGGGCGTTTCGGCATCTTTGGCGGGCGGTTTGTCTCGGAAACCCTGATGCCGCTGATCCTGAGCCTTGAGGAAGAATACAACCGGGCCAAGGATGATCCTGCTTTCTGGGCGGAGATGAAGGATCTGTGGGCGCATTACGTGGGCCGCCCCAGTCCGCTCTATCACGCCGAGCGGCTCAGCACCGAAC
>NZ_LUKH01000935.1:0-1449 GCF_001593695.1 Leisingera sp. F5
GTCCCTACGGTTCGGGTCTGAACCAGCTGTTCAAAGGCATGGGTGGTGCCGAGTATATCGCCTCTCTGATGGCTGGCTATACCGGCGAAGAAAAGGAAGAGGCTGGCACCATCTTCTATCAGAACACTGCCTTCCCGGGCGGTTGGATTTCGATGGCGCCGCCGCTGTCGGATGAACAGGTGGAGTTTGCAGATGGCCACGCCAATGACGTGGACGCCATGGCGCAGGACGTCGCTGCATTCCTGATGTGGACTGCTGAACCCAAGATGATGGCACGCAAGCAGGCCGGCTTTGTCGGCGTGCTGTTCCTGACCGTTCTGTCGGTGCTGCTGTATCTGACCAACAAGAAGCTGTGGGCGCCGCACAAGGGCAAAGACTGATCCTTGTCTGACTGACAGCGTGAAACATCAAACCCCCGCAAGTGTCTCTTGCGGGGGTTTTCGTTGCCAGGGGAACAGGGGCGCTGCCCCTCTGCCCTGCGGGCATTCACCCCGGAGTATTTGGGACTAGAAAGAAGACAGGCCTTTGGGTCACAACAGCGGGCTGACCGTCAGATGGGGCAGCCCGTTGGCGGTTTTCTGCGGCGACCGGTCGTCTGCGCCAATCACCGCGGACACCCTTTGGCGCCAGGATGAAAAGCTGTCGAACCGGACCACATCCACCGGAGTATCGAACTGCAGGGTTATCCGGCGGTGGCCGTTGGTGCCGCAGGCCGAGAGACCGTGGATATAGCCGGTGAAAGGCTGGCCCAAGTACTTGCCTTCGACTCGCATCCCGACCTGCAAATCGAGGATGTTTGATGCACGCGCGCTAAGGGTGTTCCAGTCGCGGAAGCCGTAGTATTGCGCGATTCGCTCCAGGGAGGTGCTGTGGCTGATAGGTTGGCCCTGGGCCTGTGAATGCTTGCGCAGCAGGCGCGCTTCGGCCTTGAGCTGCGGAACAGGTGGGAGAGCAGGCTGTTGCTGCATGGAGTTACCTTTCGCGTGAAGGTGCAGTTGCCGATACAGACAGGGCTCGCGTTGCTATCCGGGCATGCACCCAGGCGTCAGGAATATTCCTTGTCCGGGTTTCACCAAAGCTAAAGGCTGCGAGCGGCAGGTATCCGGGACCTTGTTGAAGTCATAGCGCAGTTCAGACTGCGCTGCAATTGCGGGCAGGCACGCTTGACGGATGAGGAGACCGGAGCGCACCCTTTAGAGGTTGTATCAATACGAGTTGGGAGGCGTTGCAATGACGGGACTATCGAATGCAGAGATCCTGCGTGAGGTGATGGCCAAGTGGAATGACTGCAAGGCGGGCGATTTGACCATGTGGGACGGCTACACAACCGAAGACATGTGCATGCGTTCGATGGGAGAGGGCGCGCATGGGCTGGATTTCAGTGCGGCACGGAACGGGCGCGCGCAGCTGCAGAGCTATCTGAGTGAGCTGACCAGCGCCTTTGAAATG
>NZ_LUKH01000936.1:0-1447 GCF_001593695.1 Leisingera sp. F5
TGTGCCGCTCTCGGATGCATGGGCCAGGATTTCCTCGATTTCGCGGGTGGCACGGCCATCCAGCGCCGCACAGGGTTCATCCAGAAACAAGACTTGCGGCTCACGCACCAGGGCGCGCGCAAGAGCCAGTTTTTGCCGTTCGCCACCGGACAGCATGGTCGCCTGGCGTTCCAAAATTCCCCCCAGCCCCACACGTTTTGCCCAATCGGCCGCCCGCGCGCGCGCCTCCTTGCGGGCAATGCCGGTCAACCGCAGCGGATAGGCGATGTTGTCAATCACCGAGCGCCGCATCATCACCGGGGTCTGGAACACAAAGGCCTGATGTTTCTGCGCTTCGTCCAGCGGACAGGCCCAGTCCAGGCTGCCGCCGTTCATCCGCACAATGCCATGCAGCATCTTCAACAGTGTCGTCTTGCCCGCCCCGTTGGGACCAATCACAATCGAGGTGCCCTGCCCGCCCAGTGTCAGATCCACCGGTCCGACCAAAACCTTGCTGCGACGGCGCACCACAGCGCCCTTGGCCACCAGCGGGAACATCTGCATCACCAGCGCCCCTCGCTCTCAGTCCGGCCCAGCCAGTGAATCGCCAGATTCACCGCAATTGCCAGCGCGATCAGGACAAACCCCAGCCCCAGCGCCATAGCGAACTCGCCTTTGCCGGTTTCCAGTGCAATCGCCGTGGTCAGCACCCGTGTTGCGTGGTCGATATTGCCGCCCACCACCATGATCGCACCGACCTCGCCAATCGCCCGGCCAAACCCCGCCAGTGCCGCTGTCAGCAGCGCCCGGCGACCGTCCCATAGCAGCGCCTTGATGCGCTGCAGCTGGGTCGCGTTCATCGAGATCAAGAGATCGTGGTAATCGCTCCACAGCTCGCGCAGCGACTGATGCGCAACCGAAGCCACCAAGGGAACAACAATAATCACCTGCGCGATGATCATCGCCGTGGGCGTGAACAGCAGGCCAAACACGCCAAACGGCCCGGCCCGCGACAGGAACACATAAACCACAAGCCCCACCACCACCGGCGGCAGCCCCATCAGCGCATTCAGCACCGCTATCGTGGCCCGGCGCAGCCGGAACCTGCGCACCGCCAGAAACGCCGCCAGCGGCAGTGCAATAGCACAGGCAATCGCCAGCGCGGTCAGCGTCACCCGCAATGAGCGCAGGGTGATTTCGACCAGATCCGCGTCCAGCGTCGCCAGCAGCCAAAAGGCCTGGCTCAGTCCTGCCCACAGATCATTCATTGCGTCCAGTCACTCTCCCAAAGGCCAACTGCCGACCCGGTCTAACATGGCTTTGCGCGGCTCCAAATCACAGGAGCAGACGCTGGGACAGCCAAAAACGGCAATCCGGCTGGAAAATTCTGCCCCCGATACCCATCTGAGAAGTAACGGCTTCCCGAAGATGCCGCCTGTTAGCGCCAAATCACCGCTTTTGGCTGCAA
>NZ_LUKH01000937.1:0-1443 GCF_001593695.1 Leisingera sp. F5
CCTGTTCGACGATTTCTGCGCCTGTTTCAACGAGGCCGATGTGGTCGCCATTGCCGAGGTTTTTGCCGCCGGCGAAGACCCGATCGAAGGCGCCGGCCGCGATGATCTGGTGGCCGGTCTTATCCGCCACGGCCACCGCCACGCCCGCGCCATTCTTAGCGAAGAAGATCTGGAGCGCCTGGTGCGCGAACAGGCGCGTCCCGGTGATATGGTTGTCTGCCTTGGGGCGGGTACGATCAGCACATGGGCCAACGGGCTGCCGGATAGATTGCGCACCTAGATGCTAATCCTGGGCTTGTTTGCCATTCTTCTTGTGGGCGCATGCATCGGCGTTTTACCCAGCTTGGTGTCTGGCTCCTTGTTTGTGCTGTTTGCGGGCGGTTTGGTTTACGAATACAGGGGAGCAGGTTCCATTGATTGGGTGACCTTCAAGTTCTTCTTGATTTTTTGGCTGCCCTTTGCCGTACCAGTTCTGTTAGCCGGGTTCTTTCTGGGGCGCTGGGCAAAGGGAGGAGAGATAGAGGAATGACGCTGTCGCTGACCCTGGCCGCCATCTGGGCGCTGACCGCCAATGTGCTGGCGATGATCCCGAGCCGGGACAACCTCTGGCGGCGCGCCTATGTGCTGATTGCACTGGGTATTCCGCTCCTGGGCTATGTCACCTATGAAAACGGCCCCTGGTGGGGGCTGGCGGTGCTGCTGGCCGGCATGTCGGTGCTGCGCTGGCCGGTGATCTATCTGGGCCGGTGGATAAGGCGTGCGCTGGCTCGCTGACGGCGGCGGATTGCTGCCGCGTGTTTGCAAAATGTTTCCGGCTTTGCCACTGCTTATGCGGTAGTACCGTTTTTTGTCGTGTTGAAGCCGGCCCGCGGACTGCCGGCCGCGGGGTTTGGCAATGGTGGCAGTTACTGCAATTTGGCTGGCTATTGGAGCAGTTTGGCTGATCGGCTTCTATTTTCTTGCCCGCCAGCGGTGGCAATGGCCGGCTGCGGGCCTGGTGCTAGTTTGGGCGCTGGTGCTGATATGGCTGGGGCTGGGCCTGTGCTTGGAGGATCACCAGCACAATAGCCGCGAGATCGCGTTGGCTCTTTATTTTGGCGGGCATCTTGTTTACGGACTATGCGCGTTCACTGGCTGGAACTTGGGACGGAAAAGACGATGGCGGCGCAAATTGAAGGGGTACTACCAGCGGCTCGCGGGCGGCTCTTGGAAGGCAAGCCGCTGGCGGACTTGACTTGGCTGCGCGTGGGCGGGCCTGCGGACTGTTTGTTCCAGCCTGCGGACATTGACGATTTGGCAGCATTCCTGCGCGGTCTCGATTCTGCTGTGCCTGTTTTCCCGATGGGGGTGGGGTCGAACCTGATTGTGCGCGACGGCGGCTTGCGGGCGGTGGTGGTGCGGCTGGGCCGGGGCTTCAACGGTATTGACACAGATGGCGAAACC
>NZ_LUKH01000938.1:0-1443 GCF_001593695.1 Leisingera sp. F5
ATCCATCATTACAACGCCCGCATCCCGTCCTACCGGCTGCGCCAGTGCCACTACAGCCTGCCGCCGGAACTGGGGCTGCGCCGGATCAAATTTGCCGAAGCAGTGCGAGCGCTGACGCTGAAGCTGTGGGATGAAGATAAGAAATGCCTGGTGCCCTTTCCGGGCTGAGGGGGGCATTTGTTGTAAGGGGCCGTAACCTGCGCGAATAGTCCAGGTTCATCCGATCTTGCCGGCGTGGGGAAACCGCAGCTGCACAGCATCACGGGTATCGTAACCAGACCTGTGGTGGTACTGCTGGAGGCTGCCAAGGCTTAGACGGCTGTGGCTGCCGGGCCTTGCATGGCTGAATAAAAGGAGACCCGGTTCGTGAACGGAAAGAGTCCAGAGAAGAAAGTGGTCAAACCATCGGCAGGTAGGGCTTCTGATAAGTTGCAGGGTGAGTTGAACGCCAAGCTGGAAGCCGCCGTGGCCGCGCGCCGGGCAGCGGAGGATAAGGCCGCCAAGGCGCAGGCCAAGGCCCGTAAAGCCAAGCGTAAAGCGGCGCAACTGGCGGTGGAATTTGCCGCGGCAAGAATTAAAGCCAAGCAAAAGGCCAAGAAGGTCAAAGCGAAAGCGAAAAAGGCCATCGAGAAAGAAAAGGCAAAGGCCCAGGCAATTCTTGCAGCCAAAGGTGCCGGCAAAAAGAAGATGAAGAAATAGCGCGCAAGGCGTTGAGTGAATAGAAAAAAACCGGCACCCAAATGGCGCCGGTTTCTGTCTTGCACTGGCGTTTGGGTCAGGCCAGTGCGCCATCCGCGGTCAGGGTCAGCTTGCCGCCCAGATAAGGTGCAAGTACCTCGGGCAGCTTCACAGAACCATCCGCCTGCTGGCCATTCTCCAGCACTGCAATCAAGCAACGGCCCACCGCCAGGCCGGAGCCGTTCAGTGTGTGCACAAATTGCGGCTTGCCGCCATCAGCGGGCTTGAAGCGCGCATTCATCCGGCGGGCCTGGAAGTCACCGCAGACCGAGACCGAAGAAATCTCGCGGTAGGTTTTCTGGCCGGGCACCCAGACCTCGATGTCGTGGGTTTTGCGGGCGCCGAATCCCATGTCGCCAGTGCACAAAACAATGGTGCGGTAGGGCAGTCCCAGCCGCTCCAAGATGTTTTCGGCGCAACGAGTCATGCGCTCATGCTCTTCACCGCTTTTGTCCGGATGCGTGACCGAGACCATTTCGACCTTTTCGAACTGGTGCTGGCGCAACATGCCGGAGGTGTCCTTGCCGGCCGAACCGGCTTCGGAACGGAAGCACTGGGTGTGTGCCACATAGCGGCGGGGCAGGTAGCCTTCCTCAACTGTCATGCCATTGACGATGTTGGTCAGCGTGACCTCGGCAGTCGGAACCAGCCACCAGCCGTTGGTAGTTTTATAGCTGTCCTCGCCGAACTTGGGCAGCTGGCCGG
>NZ_LUKH01000939.1:0-1440 GCF_001593695.1 Leisingera sp. F5
GGTCGCAACCGAAGTGAGAATGCGTACAATCATGAGGAGCGCTCCCGTTGATCTGTTTTAGACAGAGCCTGCGCCCAAAGCCCGCGCCGGTCAAAGGGGAAAAGCCGCGCCGCTGCCTCCCCTCGCGTCAGCTCTGCGCGGCTGCTGGCGCCAATCCCCCTTGATTCACCTGCAAACACAAGGCATCAGGCCGTTATGCTGATTTACAAGATTTTCCGGGCGGACGAATGGGCCGCACTGCAGGCGGCGGGCGAAACCACCGGCGCGCCGATTGATGTGGCGGACGGCTATGTCCATTTCTCCACCGCAACCCAGGCGGCGGAAACCGCGGCCAAGCATTTCGCCGGGGCCGAGGGGCTGACCCTCCTGGCCTGCGACGCGGATGCGATGGGCGATGACCTGAAGTGGGAAGTCTCCCGCGGCGGCGCCAAGTTCCCGCATCTGTTCCGCAACATCCGCATGCCGGATGTGGTCTGGGCCAAACCGCTGCCGCTGGTCGAAGGCGCGCATCAGTTCCCGGAGGAAATGGCATGAAACTAACCGAGAAGCTGGCTCTGGCAGCAATGCACAAGGTTGACCCGGAAGCTGCCCACGGTCTGTCCATCAAGGCGCTGACCATGGGACTGGCCCCGGCGCCCGGCCCGGTGACAACGGCAAGACTCAAGACAACGCTGGCGGGAATCGATCTGCCGAACCCCGTTGGCCTCGCCGCCGGCTATGACAAGAACGCTGAGGCGCTGGCGCCGCTTGCGAAATCCGGTTTCGGTTTCCTTGAGGCTGGCGCCGCTACCCCGCGCGCCCAGCCCGGCAACCCGAAACCGCGCCTGTTCCGCCTGACTGAGGACAGGGCGGCGATCAATCGCTTCGGTTTCAACAACCAAGGCATGGAGGCAATCGGCGCGCGGCTGGCGCAGCGCCCGCGTGATACCGTCATCGGATTGAACCTGGGCGCCAACAAGGACAGCGAAGACCGCGCTGCGGATTTTGCCAAGGTGCTGGCCCATTGCGGCGCGCATCTGGACTTTGCCACCGTCAATGTGTCGTCTCCCAACACCGAAAAGCTGCGCGACCTGCAGGGCAAGGCGGCGCTTTCGGCGCTGCTGGCTGGGGTTCTTGAGACCCGCGAGGGCCTCAGCCGCCGGGTGCCTGTGTTTCTGAAGATCGCGCCGGATCTGGACCGCGAAGGGATCGAGGACATCGCCGCCGTCGCCGTGGACAGCGGCATTGATGCGGTGATCGCCACCAACACCACTCTGTCGCGCGAGGGCTTGCAAAGCGCGCATAAGGGCGAGGCCGGCGGTCTGTCCGGCGCACCTTTGTTCGAGAAATCCACCCGCGTTCTGGCGCAGCTGTCGGAACTGCTGGACGGCAAGGTGCCGCTGGTTGGCGTTGGCGGCATAAGCACCGCCGAGCAGGCCTATGCCAAGATTTGCGCCGGGG
>NZ_LUKH01000940.1:0-1438 GCF_001593695.1 Leisingera sp. F5
GCCCAAGGCAGCCTCGGCCTGTTCGCGCGCCGTGCGCAGATCGCCGCTGTTGCAGACGTCGGCGGCCAGCGGCAGCACCTGGCCCTTGCCACCTGTCTCCAATGCCATGACTGCACGTATGCGCTGGGCGGTTCGGTTGGCTGGGCTGTGACTGCTGAGCCAGCGATCCCAGGCATTGCGCGGCGGCAGGCCTTCGCGGGAAATCAGCGAGACCTTCGCGCCGTATTCGCGCATCAGGTAGCCCGCGATGCTCAGGCCGATGCCACCGTATCCGCCGGTGATCAGATAATGCCCGCCTTGTTTGAAGGGCGGGGTCTCCGGTTCGGGCAGCGGCTGCGGGCGCCAAGTGAGTTCAAACCGTTTTTCACCGCGCCAGGCGGCGGAGGCGTTTGCGGGTTCCGCCATCAGGTCTTCCAGCAGGCGCGGCGTGATGTCCGGGGCCTCAGCCGGTTTCCGGAATGCAAACAGTCCTTGCGGTTTTGGCGGCAGTTCAATGTCGATGGTGGCGCATGTCAGCCCTGGCAGTTCACGCGGGATGACCCCGGCGGGGCCTGCAATCATCGCTTTTTCCGGGTAGAGCAGTGCTTCGCTGCGCACCTGGGCGGCGCCGGTGGTGAACACGCTGATATGCGCGGGGCCGGGCAGATCGGCATTGGCCAGTTCCTGAGCCAAAGCGGTGAGGGAATGAAACCCCATTTCAAGATTGCGGTCAAAGAAGGAGGAACCGGGGCGATAGGTTTCGGCGTCCGTTACCAGCCAGAAATGAGCGATGCGGTCCGGCAGCAACGCGGCCTCTGCCAGATCACCTAGCAGCATGCCATAAGCAGCGCGGCCCTGTTCAGGCGGCAGTAAGTAGGAGGTTGGGGACAGCTGCGCATAGGTGTCCCCGGCGCGGACGCGGACGACTCTGTGGCCTGCGGCCTGCAACTGGTCCGCGGTGCGGGCGGCATGGCCTGTTTCATCCTCGAAAATCAGCCAGGCATGCGGCTCCTGGTCCAGTTCCAACATCACATCCAGCGCGCAATCGGCCAAGCGTGGACGCCAGGCGGGGCGGTAGCCCCAATCTGCCAGGTTTTCATGCCGGGCCGGGGCGGTGTCTTCCTCAACTGCGGGTTTGCCGGGTTCAATGAAATAGCGGCTGCGCTGGAAGGCATAACCGGGCAGGGGCAGGCGGTTGCGCCGTGCTTCGCCCCAGATCTGTTCCCAATCAGCCTCGACTCCGCAGGCCCAAAGGCGGCCGATGACGCCGAAGAAGTAGCTGTCATCCATCACGTCCTGATCCGGGTGGCGCAACGAGCTGAGCACCTGGCCCGACTGCACGGCGGGCGACATTTGCGCCAGCGCGCTGAGCGCCTTGCCGGGGCCGACCTCCAGGAACACGCGGTTCGGAGCTTTGGCGAGGGTCTCGATGCAATCGGCGTAGCGCACGGTGTTGCGC
>NZ_LUKH01000941.1:0-1438 GCF_001593695.1 Leisingera sp. F5
TCGAGGTTGGCGGTCAGGATCAGTTGGTCTTCGGTCATCTTGATCACTCCTTGCCGATGGCCCGGCGGATGGCGTGCCGGAACTGGTTTTCGTCAAAGCTGGGGCGGCGGGCAGCAACATGCTGGTCCGGGCGGATCAGGTAGACACCGCTTTCTGCACTGCCAAGATAGCGGTCCTTCAGTGCCAGTGTCTTGTCGTCCTTGACCGACAGCGCCAGCCGGGTTACTTCGATGCCTTCCTCCTCGATCACGTCGGGGGCATCGGCGTCGATGGTCAGCAGCACGAACTTGTCTCCAAGCTGGTCCAGCAGGAACCCGTCGCCCAGCGGGACGTCAGGGCAGGGGGAGCCTGGGCGGGTGCGTTCGGGCCCGTTCAGTGCATCTGCGGAGTTCAGCGGCGAGCCATCATAGGTGCAGGGCACCGACAGGCGTCCAGAGTTCACCAAGGGGCGTGCGAATTCATACTGTTCGGACAGGTCCAGAACCGCATCGCGCAGCACCCGGCTCATCTCTGACTTCGGCGTTATGAAATCGGTGGAGCGGGAAGAGTTCAGGATGTTCTCATCCGCGCCGTGAATGCGCTCGATGTCATAGCTGTCGAGCAGGCTCTCCGGTGCCTTGCCGTCCATCACCAGCTGCAGCTTCCAGCACAGGTTGTCTGTGTCCTGCAGGCCGGAGTTGGCGCCGCGGGCGCCGAAGGGGGACACCTGATGCGCGGCGTCGCCGGCAAACAGCACCCGGCCATGGCGGAACTGCTCCATGCGGCGGCACTGGAAGGTGTAGATCGAAACCCATTCCAGCTCGAACTTCACATCCTTGCCCAGCATTTCCTGCAGCCGCGGGATCACGTTTTCGGGGCGTTTCTCGCGTTCCTTGTCGATGTCCCAGCCGAGCTGCAGATCAATCCGCCACACACCGTCCGGCTGCTTGTGCAGCAGTGCCGACTGGCCCTTGTTGAAAGGCGGGTCGAACCAGAACCAGCGTTCGGTCGGGAAATCCGCCTCCATGATCACGTCAGCAATCAGGAAATTGTCCTCGAACACCCGGCCCACGAAATCCAGCCCCAGCATCTGCCGGGTGGGGGAGCCGGCGCCATCACAAGCAATCAGCCAGTCGGCTTCCAGGTTGTACGAACCTTCGGGCGTGTCGATATCCAGCACCACATGGCCGGGATGGGTGCCGATGGCCGACACCTTGTTGCGGCCGCGGATTTCGATCGGCGCGCCCTGCTGCTGCAGCTCGCGGACCCGGTTCACCAGGTATTCCTCGAAGTAATACTGCTGCAGATTGATGAAAGCAGGGCGCTTGTGGCCTTCTTCCGGCAGCAGGTTGAAGTCGTAAACCTGACGGTTGTCAAAGAACACCTTGCCGGTGTCCCATTGGACGCCCTTGTCCACCATCGGCTGGCCGCAGCCGAGCCGGTCGAGGATTTCCAGCGG
>NZ_LUKH01000942.1:0-1438 GCF_001593695.1 Leisingera sp. F5
CTATGAGAAAAAGCTGGAGTTTCTGCGCAATGATCCGGTGGCCAGTCAGATGGATGCGGTCAAGAACAACCGCATCGTCGTGATGGACGCTCAGGCGATGGACGCCACCATCCGTGCCATTCCGGCGCTGGAGGAACTGGCTGCTGAACTCAGCGCGATCGGCAACAGCCAGTGAGCGCAGCCGCCGCAATCACCTGGCAGGGCGTCAAGGGCGCTTGCCTGGCCTTGCCGGTTCTGATTGCGGCGGTCCTGGCAGGCGCAATGATCGGGGAAACCGCGCTTGCGCCTGACCTTGTGCTGTCTGTTCTGGCCAACAAGCTGGCCGGGGCGGGCCTGCCGGTGGACCCGATCGACCAGGGTATCATCTGGAGCTACCGGCTGCCGCGGGCGCTGGTGGCGGGGGCCTGCGGGGCGGCGCTGGCAGTGGCGGGCGTGGTGTTGCAGGCGCTGCTGCGCAATGCGCTGGCCGATCCATACATCCTCGGCATCTCTGCCGGCGCCTCGACCGGGGCGGTGGCAGTGACCATTGCTGGGCTGGGAGGCGGTGCGCTGTCGCTGTCCTTTGGCGCCTTCAATGGCGCGCTGCTGGCCTTTGGCTTTGTTGCCATTCTTGCCCGGGCCGCCGGAGCAGGCGGCAGCCGCGCAGCGGCAGCGCAGATCGTGCTGGCCGGCATTGCGGGTTCGCAGCTGTTCAACGCGCTGACTGCCTTCATCATCGCTAAATCGGCCAATGCCGATCAGGCCCGCGGAATTATGTTCTGGCTGATGGGCAATATGAGCGGGGTGCGCTGGCCGGATGTGTGGCTGGCGGTGCCGCTGGCGCTGGCGGGCTGGGGGGTCTGCCGGTTCCATGCACGGGCTCTGGACGCCTTTACTTTTGGCACCGATTCCGCAGCTTCGCTGGGCATTCCGGTGCGGCAGGTGCAAGTTGTTCTGATCTTCGCTACCGCGCTGACGACTGCGGTGATGGTGTCAATTGTCGGCTCTATCGGCTTTGTCGGCCTGGTCATTCCCCATGCGGCACGCTTCCTGGTTGGCCCCGGCCACCGCAGGCTGATGCCGGCCGCGGCGCTGACCGGGGCAGTGTTCCTGATTGGTGCCGACATCGTGTCGCGCATCATCATTCCGGGACAGGTGCTGCCCATCGGCGTTGTCACAGCCCTGATCGGCGCGCCGTCCTTTGCGGTGATCCTGGTGCGTGGAAGAAGGGCTGCGCGATGAAGATCGAAGCCCGCAGCCTGTCTTACTCCATCCGCGGCAAGCTGCTGTTGTCTGATGTCTCATTGACGGTGCAGCCGGGAGAGACCCTGGCGCTGGTCGGTCCGAACGGATCTGGGAAATCCACGCTGATGCGGCTGCTGGCGGGTCTGGCGCGCCCCTCGCAAGGCGAGGTTCTGCTGGCGGAAAAATCCTTGGCGCGGCTGACGCGCAGAGAGGT
>NZ_LUKH01000943.1:0-1436 GCF_001593695.1 Leisingera sp. F5
CATCAGCCATGAGATCGGCCTGTCGGCACCGGCGGTGCAGAAACGGCTGAAAAAGCTCCGCGATACCGGTGTGATCGAAAAGGAAATCGCCATTCTTTCCCCGGCCCGGCTGGGGCGGGAGATGACTGTGATCGTGCAAGTGGTGCTGGAGCGCGAAAGCAGGATGCACCTGGACGCCTTCAAGCGCAAGATGCGCCAGGCCAGTCAGGTGCAGCAATGCTATTACACCACTGGCGAGGCTGATTTCATTCTTGTGGTCATCGTTGGCGACATCAAGGAATACGAAGCGTTCACGCAGGAATATTTTTTTGATGAATCCAATGTCAGCCGCTTTACCTCCTCGGTTGTGATGGACCGGGTCAAGGTGTCGCTGGACATCATTTAGGCCCAGCGATCAGAGGCCCGAACCGGCCGACACCGGGAATGACACCGGGAATATTGTGCCGAAGTGTACTGCGCGGCGGCTGAGCTGCATCAATCCTATGCTGCCTGCCCCGAGTGCGCCGCAACCAGCGTGTCCAGGAACAGTTTGGTGATACGGTTTACCGCGGGCCGCTTGCGGGTGGCGGCGGCAAACTGGCTGCGGTAGAAGACCTCTCTGGGCAGGACTTTGCGCATCAGGCCGCTGCCGACGAAACCGGCGGCCAGATGATCCGGCAGAAATCCCAGATAGCTGCCCGACATGATCAGGATCGCCAGCGCCTGCTCGTTCTGCACCTTGGCAGAGCGGCGGAAGCCTAGTTTCTGCCCCACATGCAGGTTGGGCGAGTTCACCCGGATGCCTGCATAATTCATCGCCTGCACATCCCGCAGCCCCAGGCTGGTGTGGTTGCAGTCAAAGAACGGATGCCCCTTGCCGCAGTAAAGAAACATGTTCTCTCCATAAAGCGGCATGTAGTCCAGGCTGGGAGAAGGCCGGTGCAGCGCCAGGATGCCGATGTCGAGCTGACCGCTGATCACCTTGGTTTCGATCACGTTCGGCGGCTCCAGCGACAGTTCGATCTCCACCGAAGGCGCGGCCTTGTTAAAGGCCCGGATGCCGCCGGGCACAAAAGCTTCGGGGTTGGAGGCGCATTGGTCGAACAAGGCAATCCGGATGGTGCCGGCCATCTGCTGTTTGATCTCATTCACTTCGGCTCGAAAATCCGACACTGAGGTCAGCAGTTCCTCGGCGGATTTCAGCACCTTGCTGCCGTCGTCTGTCAGCGAAAACCCGGCCGGGCCGCGGTTGCACAGCTTCAGATCCAGTCGCAGCTCCAGGTCGGCGATGTATTTTGAAATTGTCGATTTGCCGATGTTCAGCTCGGTCTCGGCGGCGGCCAGCCCGCCGCTTTCGGCTACGGCCTTGAACACCCGGAGCAGTTTCAGATCGGCATCGGCAATATGTTTTACGTGTGTTTTGCGGCTCATTCTTAAGTTCGATATATGTGAAACCT
>NZ_LUKH01000944.1:0-1432 GCF_001593695.1 Leisingera sp. F5
GGTCGGCCAGACGATGCAGGTCATTGTCGATGACATCGACGAGGACGGCATCGCCACCTGCCGCACCAAGGCCGACGCGCCGGAGATCGACGGCAATCTGTTCATTGATGAGGGAACAGAAGGGTTGCAGGCGGGCGATCTGGTGACCGTTGAAGTTGACGAGGCGGGAGAGTATGATCTGTGGGGTAAAACTAGGTAACACTCGAGAGCACATTGACCATTCGTTTCCTTTCGAACTTTGCCTTAGGCTGCTTTGTAGGCGCGCTTTCTGCCCTTATTGTTGCTTGGATCATCGACGAAACTGTCAGCGCGGCTTACCAGAAAAATTGGATCTACCTGTTCTCCGCTTTGATCACCTTAGCCGCAGCTTCCCTTGCTCTAATGGGGACATTATCAGTTATTTCCAACCAAAATAAAGTTTCTAAAGATCAAAAGGACGCATCTTTACGCGCGGCAAAAGCAACATTGCCTTTGGCGCTTTCAGAGCTTGTAAGAGCTTGCAATGCTGGCATTAAGTACGCGGACAAAGATGCCTCATTTTTTAAATCTCGAGAGAACCGAGAAGACTATGAAAGAGACACCGCAATATCAACGGAAGTCCTTGCAACTATACAATCCTGTATCGAGTATTCCGACGGCAGGTCAGGAAAATGGCTCTCCGTTGTCGTTCAGTATTATTAAATCTCCAATGTTCGCTTCCTTGCTAACTTCGACATCACACCCGTCACAAACGGTGATCAAAAAAAAGCCGACCAAATTTTCGATTGGATTTTAGCAAAAGCTTTGGTTGAGAATCTCTTCGACTTTGCTAGAGGTTCAGATAGTTCTCCTGAGAGCCTTGATCCTAATTTGCTAAAGATACCGATTTTGGCTTCTTGGCGTCACAAGGAACTTGGAACAAAAGTCAGCCAGAAGATTACCTCTGCAAAAGCTCATTACACACCATTCAACGCTGAGAAATTCTTTTATAGCAGGATTAACTCGGCGCAGAGTAAGCCTCTCGCCCCTTCCAATTCCCCAGCGCCTGACCCTGGGTGGGTGCGAAGCGCCCTCCCGTGGGGAGGGTCGGGCGCTGCCCGCGCTTTGCGCGGGCTTTTGCTTTTCTGCCTCTACCTATAGAGCAATTCCCTGCTACCCTCTCCCCAAACCGCAACCAGCCAGGGAGAGCCCCCAGCCATGACAGACACTCCGGAAATCGCGCAAAAAGCCCCCTTCCCCGTCGAGGTGAGTGAAGGAAAGACCTATTTCTGGTGCGCCTGCGGCAAGTCGCAAAAGCAGCCGTTTTGCGATGGCTCGCATAAGGGGACGGAGTTTGCGCCGGTCAAATACACCGCGGAGAAGGACGGCAAGCTGTTCTTTTGCGGCTGCAAGCACTCAGGCAAAAAGCCCCTGTGCGACGGCAGCCACTCCAAGCTGTAGCAGACCATCCCGC
>NZ_LUKH01000945.1:0-1432 GCF_001593695.1 Leisingera sp. F5
TCCCAGTGCGGCTGCCTTGCGCGCGACCAGGCCTGCGCCGATCATCACATAGGGGTTGGAGGTATTAGTGCAGGAGGTGATGGATGCAATGACCACCTTGCCCGATTCCATGGTGTAGTCTTCGCCTTTGACCGCGACTTCCTTGCCCATGGGACGCTTGAAAGTTTCTTCCATCTCTTTCGAAAAGGCGGATTTGGCACCGGTCAGCGCGACATAATCCTGCGGGCGCTTCGGGCCGGAGATCGCAGGCACGATGCTGCCCATGTCCAGCGAAAGGGTGTCGGTGTAGACCGGGCTGTAATCGGCGCCGCGCCAGAAGCCGTTTTCCTTGGCGTAGGCCTCGACCAGCGCGATGCGGTCCTCGTCGCGGCCGGTGTTGCGCAGGTAGCGCAGGGTCTCATTGTCGATCGGGAAGAAACCGCAGGTGGCGCCGTACTCAGGCGCCATGTTGGCGATGGTGGCCCGGTCTGCCAGCGGCAGGCGGTCCAGGCCGGTGCCGTAGAATTCGACGAATTTGCCAACCACGCCCTTGGCGCGCAGCATTTCCACCACTTTCAAAACCAGGTCGGTGCCGGTGGTGCCTTCGACCATCTGGCCGGTCAGCTCAAAGCCGATAACCTCGGGGATCAGCATCGAAATCGGCTGGCCCAGCATCGCGGCTTCAGCCTCGATCCCGCCGACGCCCCAGCCCAGAACCGCGGCGCCGTTGACCATGGTGGTGTGGCTATCTGTGCCGACCAAGGTATCCGGGTACGCGACTTCCTCGCCGTTCTGGTCTGTGTCGGTCCAGACAGTCTGGGATAGGTATTCCAGGTTCACCTGGTGGCAGATGCCGGTGCCCGGCGGCACAACGCGGAAGTTGTCAAAGGCGTTCTGGCCCCATTTCAGGAACTGGTAGCGCTCCATGTTGCGCTCATACTCGCGGTCCACGTTCATCTGGAACGCACGCGGGTTGCCGAACTCATCAATCATCACCGAATGGTCGATGACCAGGTCAACAGGGACCAGCGGGTTGATCTTGGCTGCAGAGCCTTTCAGGCCGACGATGCCGTCGCGCATGGCCGCCAGGTCCACAACGGCGGGAACGCCGGTGAAATCCTGCATCAGCACGCGGGCAGGGCGGTAGGCGATCTCGCGCGGGTTTTTGCCGCCCAAAGCACCCCATTCGGCAAAGGCCTTGATGTCATCGGTGGAGACGGAAAAGCCGCCGTCCTCAAACCGCAGCATGTTTTCCAGCACCACCTTCAGCGCGGCGGGCAGCTTGGAAAAATCGCCAAAGCCGGCTTCGGTGGCTGCGGGTATGGAGTAATAAGAGATCGACTTGCCATTGACGCTGAGCGTTTTGCGCGCTTTGGCATTGTCCTGTCCGACGGTGATAGGCATGTTTGGCCTCCCTCAAGGATTTGAAATCGGGGAATTCGCTGCCTGCTAA
>NZ_LUKH01000946.1:0-1430 GCF_001593695.1 Leisingera sp. F5
ACCCGGCACAAAGGCTATGCCCTGTCCCAGAAGCACCGCAAGCGGATCGAGGAGGCGTTTGGCTGGGCTAAGACCGTTGGCGGGATGTCCCAGACCGTCTATCGCGGCGTCGAGCGGGTGCGGTCGCGCTTCATTCTGACGCTCGCCGCTGGAAATCTCGCCCGGTTGCCCCGGTTGCTGGCGGTATGAGGCTGGATAAGGTGGCCACAGGCCTGCTTCCAGCCACCCAATCCGGAAGATCGATGAGAGAACTCATCCCACCAGGGAGAACAGCGTCCCGCTGGTCTGACTAATTCAGCGGCCTGTTAAGGCTTGCCCCAATCACCTAAAGCGCGCTCGCCCGTATTCGGATGCCGTTGGCAATCGATTCCGACAAAAGTTGAGGAAACCCAGCTGGCAGGTTGTCCACGGTATTTTCCAAGGCCGGCTCAAGCTGCAGAACGATTTCAGGCAGAACTTCTTCAGCTAGCGCAAGCCCATACCCCGCCGCCTTGGCAGCCTGCAGGAAGTGCCGCGGCACAACCTCATTGATCCGGTAGTGCCCGTCCACGGCCATGGCGAGGCGCATCCGATTCTGGCGGATCTGTCCATCGTCAACGGCCTTCTGCGCACTCAACACATCATAGAGCGGCGTCATGCGGAAACCGCCAGGGCGCAGCGCGATGCTGAAATTCTTGGCATGCCCGTCCGTCGCCCCTAAGAGCCAGAACAGGACCTGTGCGCGGAAAAATGCGCGCTGATCAGCCTCCGGATCGTCGCTTCCGGTCAGCAGCCCAATCCCCTCCGCGATTCCCGGCCCGCCATCCATTTGATATTTCTGACTGGGCGGCACGGAGAGCGCCTGGCAGAAGTCTTCCTGCGGGAGGCGGATCAACCGGCCGCCCCTGGTCCAGTGCCTGTCAAACCGCGTCACCACAAGGCTTCGAACATCCTCGAAGTCCATGATTTCGACCTCAGCCACATCCATGCCCATGGCGCGGCAAAAGCTCATGCAGAAGAATTCGTTCTCGACGCTGTCGGAGAGGTCAATGCCTGCTGGGAGCACACCGAGCTGAGTCTTTAGGATATGGGTCGTGGGGGTCATGCCCGAGGGCCGGATCCAATCGCCCTCATGGTGGAGCAGCGCGGTTTTCTCCTGCGCACCGGCTATGGAAATACGAAAGTCATCATCACTGCGGTCGCCCGAAAGCTGGTTGCAATCGCAAACGCACTCGTCAAAGCGCGTCAGAAATGGTCCCCTCAGGTCACCTAAGAAATACAGTTGCTAGGGAATTACGCTGTAGCGTAATTTTTATATTTTTACGTTGTAGCGTAATTTTGTTTGATTTACGCTGTAGCGTAAAAGGGCCGCGTCATGGAACTTACAGCACTAACAGCCGCACAAATTGGCGAGGCACTCCGCAGGTCGCGCAAGGCGCGCGGCTGGACAC
>NZ_LUKH01000947.1:0-1429 GCF_001593695.1 Leisingera sp. F5
GTATCCGGCAGCATCACCAGCAGCACCGAACCTTCCGGCGCGGTCTCCGCCACTTTGATCGCCGCTGCCAGGCTGGCGCCGCCGGAAATCCCGGTCAGGATGCCTTCCTCAGCCGCCAGCCGCTTGGTCCAGGCAATGCTCTCCTCGCCGTTCACCGGCTCCAGCGCATCGAAATAGCCCCTGTCCAGAGCCTCCTGCAGCACCAGCGGGATGAAATCCGGGGTCCAGCCCTGGATCGGATGCGGGTTAAAGGCCGGATGCGTCGCCGCAGGCTCGCCTTCACCGTTGCGCGCCTGCGCCTCACCCGACTGCACCAGTGCGGCATTGGACGGCTCGCTGAGGGTGATCTTCAGCTCCGGGCGCGCGCCCTTCAGCACCCGCCCCAGGCCGCTCACCGTGCCGCCGGTGCCATAGCCCAGCACCATATGATCCAGCCGCTGCCCCTCGAAATCCCCCAGGATCTCCCGCGCAGTTGTGCTCTCATGAATGTCGGCGTTGTCCTTGGTCTCGAATTGATGCGCCAGGAACCAGCCGTTTGCTTCGGCCAGTTCCTTGGCCTTCACTACCATGCCAACTGCCTTGTCTTCCTTGCGGGTCAGCACCACCTTGGCGCCCAGCATCCGCATCAGCCGCCGCCGCTCGACCGAGAACCCGTCGTGCATGGTGATCACCAAAGGATAACCCTTGGCGGCGCAAACCATGGCAAGGCCAATGCCGGTGTTGCCGCTGGTCGCCTCCACCACGGTCTGACCCGGCTTCAACCGCCCCTCGCGTTCGGCGGCCTCGATGATGTTCAGCGCCAGCCTGTCTTTCACCGATCCCGCTGGATTGAACGCTTCGAACTTCACGTAGATGGTCACATGATCCGGCGCAATCCGGTTCAGCCGGATCGCGGGCGTGTTGCCCACGGTTTCCAGGATCGAGCCATACAGCCGCCCGCGGCCTTCAGTTGTGTAAATCATCGTCGTTCCCCCGTTCCTGTGTGCTCAGATTGCAATAGACGCCCCAAACATATGCCCATCCTCGCTCCGCCGATCAAGGAGAGGCCACCGTAGCCGCGCATGGGAAGACAGATGTTCAAGGCGTTCCGTCCAAAGCAGAACCAAATGCCCGCCCGCGGCCCGGAAGCAGCAGGATACCAGGCCAGTCCGTCTGAGAAAGGAGTATAATTCCCAGGTACTTACCCGTCGCTATTGACGCAAAAAAGGGGCGCCGGACCGCCCCCTTCATCTTTTCATAAATACTCAAATCCCACGGCCGGCACCAGATGTCTCACTCTGCCGAAGGAGACCCTGCAGGCACCACCTGATCCATATTGACCGACGGCTGATCGCAGCCCGCCTCGCCGACAATCTTCGCCGGAACACCGGCAACCGTGGTGCAAGGCGGAACTTCCTGCAGCACCACCGACCCGGCGGCAATGCGGCTG
>NZ_LUKH01000948.1:0-1428 GCF_001593695.1 Leisingera sp. F5
GCACAGCCTGAACTGAACAGAAAAACCCGCAACTGAACCTGATGAGGACAACCATGAAAATTCTTCTAACAACTGCCCTGATTTCGCTGTCTGCGGCACTCGCCGCCCCGGCCTTTGCCGCCGATGAACTCAATGTCTCCACCGGTATCTCTGCCGGCGGTGCGCCGCTGGCCGCGCATGGTGTTGACCTTGTGTCGCTGCTGGACAGGCGCAACCCGGTGGAAGGTGTGGCAAACTACTCCGCAACCGTGGATGGCGCCTCTTATTACTTCACTTCTGAGGAGAACAAGACCGCGTTCGAGGCCGATCCGGCCAAGTACCTGCCGCAGCACGGCGGCTTCTGCTCCTATGGAGTGTCGGTCGGCAAGAAGTTCGACGGCGACCCGGACCAGTATCTGGTACACGACGGCAAGCTGTTCCTGTTCCTGAACGCCGCCACCCGCGCGGCCTTCCTGGAGGACGTGCCCGGCACTGCCAAGACCGCCGACACCCAGTGGGGCCAGATCAAGCACACCGCCGTCAGCGAGCTCTGATCGCGCACTCCCGTGTCCCGGAGGGCCAAGCGGTTCCGCTCCGTCCCGCTTGCCCTTGCACCCGCGGTTGATGCGTCAGCTGCGGGTGTATTTGGTTGATTGATGTTTATGCCAGTGTTTCGCCGGCCTCGCGGCGGGCTTCAATCACCGTGATCGCCTTAGCCAGGGCTTCTTCGATGCTCAGATCGCTGGTGTCGATCAGAATCGCATCGGCCGCCGGCCGCAGCGGTGCTTCGGCGCGGTTCATGTCACGCTCGTCCCGGGCCTTCACATCTCCCAGCACCTCGTCCAGCGTGATCACCTTGCCGGCCGCGGCGAGTTCCAGAAACCGGCGCCGGGCGCGGACTTCGGCGCTGGCGGTCACAAAGAACTTCACCTGCGCATAAGGACAGATCACGGTGCCGATGTCGCGCCCGTCCAGCACCGCGCCCCCGGCCCGGCGGGCAAAGGCACGCTGGAAATCCACCAGTGCAGCACGCACTTCGGCGATCACCGCCACCTTGGAGGCCGCCTGCGCCACTTCCGGCCCGCGCAGGTCGTCGCGCGCCAAATCTTCCGGCGTCAGGTTTTGCGCAGCTTCAACCGGGGTCACACCATCCAGCATCTTGGCCCCTACCGCACGGTACAAGAGGCCGGTATCCAGATGGCTGAAGCCGTAATGGGCCGCCAGCGCCTTGGACAGCGTGCCCTTGCCAGCCGCCGCGGGGCCGTCGACAGCTATCGTGTAACTTTCGCTCATGTGCGCTCCAGCTTGGCGCCCAGATTGCCCATCAGGCTCTCGAAAATCGGGAAGGAAGTGGCAATCGGGCCGCCGTCATCGACCGAAACCGCATTCTGCGCCCCCATGCCCATCACCATGAAAGACATGGCAATGCGGTGATCCAGGACGCTTTCG
>NZ_LUKH01000949.1:0-1422 GCF_001593695.1 Leisingera sp. F5
CAAAGCCGGGCTGAACTGCCGCAAATTGATCCTTGGGGCTAGGAGCAGCAGGCGAAAGCGGGTAGCAATGCCGCCAGGGTCCGGGTCACCTTTTTTCCGGGCATCGGAAGTGATTTGACGGGGAGGGACGACATGCGGTTTTCGGGATGGCGTGTGCTCAAAGAGGGGCTCACCGGAAACAAGGGCTGGACGCCGCACTGGCGCGACCCCGCGCCCAAGTCCGAATATGACGTGGTGATCATCGGCGGCGGCGGCCACGGTCTGGCGACCGCCTACTACCTGGCCAAAGAACACGGCATTACCAATGTTGCAGTGCTGGAAAAGGGTTATCTCGGCGGCGGCAATGTGGGGCGCAACACCACCATCGTGCGGGCCAACTACTACCTGCCGGGCAATTCCGAGTTTTATTCCCACTCGCTGAAACTGTGGGAGGGGATGGAGCAGGACCTGAATTACAACGCGATGATGTCCCAGCGCGGCATCCTCAACCTGTACCACAACGACGGCCAGCGCGATGCGGCGGTGCGGCGGGGCAACGCGATCATCAACCAGGGTGACGATGCTGAGATCCTGAGCCGCGAACAGGTGCGTCAAATGGCGCCGTTCCTGAATTTTGACAGCAACCGCTTCCCGATCATGGGCGGGCTGATGCAGCGCCGGGCGGGTACTGCGCGCCATGACGCGGTGGCCTGGGGCTATGCTCGCGGCGCCGATATGCGCGGGGTGGATCTGATCCAGAACTGCGAAGTGACCGGCATCGACGTGGAGAACGGCAGGGTTGTGGGCGTGCAAACCGCGCGCGGACCGATCCGGGCCAAGAAGGTGGCGCTGGCCGCTGCGGGGCGTTCCGGCCAGGTGGCGGCGATGGCGGGTCTGACCCTGCCGATTGAAAGCCACGTGCTGCAGGCCTTTGTTTCCGAAGGGCTGAAACCCATGGTGGATCATGTGATCACCTTTGCCGAAGGGCATCTGTATATCAGCCAGTCGGACAAGGGCGGGCTGGTGTTTGGCAGCTACCTGGATTTCTACAGCTCATACGCGGCGCGGGGAAACCTGCCGATGGTGGAGCACACGATGGAAAGCTTTGTGGCGATGGTGCCGGCGGTCAGCAAGGCGCGGCTCTTGCGCAGCTGGGGCGGCATTATGGACATGACGCCGGATGGCTCGCCCATCATCGATCATTCGCCGGTTGACGGCCTCTATCTGAATTGCGGCTGGTGCTACGGCGGCTTTAAGGCGACGCCGGCGTCAGGCCATGTCTATGCGCATCTGATCGCAACAGACCGCCCGCATGGGGCGGCAACCAAACTGAAGCTGGACCGTTTCCGCAGCGGCCACGGCCTGATGGATGAGGAGGGGACCGGTGCGCAGCATAACTTGCACTAAGCGTTTTGAATGCGCTGGGATTGCCTCCGGCGGGAG
>NZ_LUKH01000950.1:0-1420 GCF_001593695.1 Leisingera sp. F5
ATTTGCGGCATCCCATCGTCCACAAACGTCGCAACCACCTCTTTTAAAGCGCGCACAGTTGTGAGTTCCGGTGTCCGGTCCAAAGTGGCGATGCAAATCTGCCGGGTTTGTTCCGGCTTAATCAGCGTCAGCACCCGGGTGCCGCCGAGCCCCCCCAGGGCTTGCATCAGCGCACGCGGCAGAATCGTCGCCACCGACCCTTCACGTGCCAGCACCATCGACGCCATGAAACCGTTGGATTCGGACACAATCTCCGGCCTCAGCTCCAGATCCGCAAAGATCCGGTCTAGAATGCGGCGGTTCTGCATCTGCTGATCCAGCAAGCTGAGCGGCAATTCTGCCGCTTCTGCCCAGCTGATCGCATCGCCCCGGTCCGCCACCATCCGTTCCGGCGCCAGCAGCACATAGCTTTCCTCATAGAGCGGCTGCACTGTCACCAGATCCCGTCCCATGCTGTCGGAATAAGTTATTCCAGCATCAATTGTACCATCATAAAGCCGTTGCTGAATAGCCAGCGATGTGGTGACTTCGACCCGCGCCAGAATCCTCGGATAGGCCTGATGGACTTGGTCCACCAGTTGCGCGGCCCAAGCGGTGGCGGTCGGCACCACCCCCAGCACCAAGGTGCCTGTCACCTCGCCGCGGGTTGCCGCAATCTCCTGCTCCAGTGCCTTGGCATCGTCCAGAATCGAGCGAGCCCGGCGCACAATCATCATGCCTTCCTCGGTCAGCCCTTGGAACCGGTTGGCCCGGCGCACGATGGACAGACCCAGCCGTTCCTCCAGATTGCGGATCCGCATAGAAAACGCAGGCTGCGAAATACCGCAATCAGCAGCGGCCTTGGCGAAATGCTGATGCCGCGCCAGCGCGGTCAGCAGCTGAAGGTCTTTGAGTTCGATCATGACCAAACCTTACGCTGCCCCTGCCGATCCGCACAATGGGATCTGCTGCGACCTTAGGAACCGCTGCGCGCTTCGGCCTGACGGACAGCCTCGCCGAACAGCTCAGTCAATTCCTCCAGTGTTTCCGCAGCGCAATGCAACCGCCTGGCCAGATCCTGACGCCCCGCCAGCGCCTGCAACAGCAGACGTTCACGGATATCCTGCAGCCTCTCCTCCACCTGACAGCCTTCCTCAGTCAAGCTGTAGGTGACCCCTGAGCGGCCCGCCCCCTGTTTGCGGGTCAGCCCGGCAGATGCCAGTTTGCGCAGGGAATACTGAATATTGGGAATATCGGTGCGGTTGGTGCTCCAGGCCAACTCCTTGATCGTTTTGGACCGGCTGCCATTGCCGATCAACTGCAGTAATGTGATCTCAGCACTTGCCAAGGACACGGTGCTGATCTGTTCAAAACAGCCAGCCTGCCATCGGGTCAAACCCGCTCCCGCCCTTTGAATTGCCATTTCCAGCATGTGCAACCC
>NZ_LUKH01000951.1:0-1420 GCF_001593695.1 Leisingera sp. F5
GGATACGACGGACCGTTATTTGGCATCCTATCTCAGCGAACGGGTGGGCAATGAATTCGAAGGGCGGATCAGCGGTATTGCCCGGTTCGGGGCCTTTGTGAAACTGGATGAGACCGGCGCGGACGGGCTGGTCCCGGTGCGCTCGATCGGGCGCGAGTTCTTTCATTTCGACGCCCAAGCGGGGACGCTGATGGGGGCCGATACCGGCATGACCCTGGCTATCGGCCAGCGGGTGACCGTGCGGCTTGTTCAGGCAGCGCCGGTGACCGGCGGGCTGGAGCTGGAATTGCTGGCGATTGAAAACTTGGAACTGCCCAAGGGCGGTGGATCCCGCAAAGGCGGGCGGCGCAGCCCGGCAGGCCGCACCGTCAAGCGCAAGGCAGCAAAGTCCAAGCACAAAGGCGCCAAAGTAAAACGCAAAGTTGAGCGTAAGCGGCGGGAATAACTGGCTGTCCCCGTGGGGACAGCCAGTTACTTTGTCAGACCGGAGTCTCCAGCGGCGGACGGATGCGGTATGTCAAAGCGCGCTTGATCAGCCAGCCATGGCGAATGGGTTCGACCTAGGCGGGTTCGTCGAACAGCACCGCGCGGGTGCCGTCGAACCAGTCCCATGCCGGGAAAGCGCTGGCAAACTCCGGGATCAGCCGGCTTTGGCAATGCACAAACAACGCAAAACGCGCGCCCTTGGGCACCCCCAGCCGAATGGTCGATCCAGTCTTGCACTCCCGCGTGAGATAGGAGGGCTGGCCCCAGCGCAGGGCCTCCTCGACCCGGCCGGCCTCCGGTGTTTCGGCGGCAGTGTCAAAAATCAGCTGCCGGAGCCGCAGCAGCCCCTTCCGCGCCAAGGGATCTGAGACCGCAAAGGGAGCCTTGATCTCTGGTGTTGCAAATGCAGGTTTCATAGCAAGCACTAAATCGCTCTGCGATAGGGGTTCTGTGTGGCAGGCGTCGCGCTGAACCGGGATTTGTTTCGCGGTTTTCGATGTCGGGTGTGTGCTGTTGGTTGAGGTGATTTTACCTCGATTGACAGAGGGTTTTGCCATGACCATTCAGCATCCTACACCGACGACACCGCTTCGTGGCCGCATGATCGCGGATATGGCGGCACGCAATCTCGGACCAGCCTCGCAGACCAGCCACCTGCGGGCCTGCAAGCGGTTTGCCTCCTGGCTCGGGCGATCTCCGGAGACAGCTTCACCGGATGACGTGAAGCACTTCCAGCAGCATCTGATCGAGACCGGGACCAGCATTTGTACCCGCAACCAAACCATGACCGGGGTGAAGTTTCTGTTCCGGGTCACCCTGCGGCGGCATGATCTGGCAGCCGAGGTTTTCCGCCTGAAGGAACCGGTGAAGGTGCCGCTTGTGCTGAGCCGCAACGAGGTCAAACGCGTTCTGGCCATGGCGCCCGGCCTGAAGG
>NZ_LUKH01000952.1:0-1417 GCF_001593695.1 Leisingera sp. F5
GGTCTTCGGCACGATCTTGGACACCGTGTCGGTCGGATGCCGCAGGGCCATGCAGCGGTAGAACCGCAGATCCTCCGCCGGATCAGCCTCCGCTCCAACCACCCGGATCAACCGCCAAATGCAGTTCCCGCGGGTCGTAACCGGTGCCAGACACCAGCGCGGCCGCAGCCCGGTGGCATCAAACTGCGTGCAGATGTGGTCCGCAAAAGACGCCTGGTCGCCCTTGCGCACCCGCCATGGATAGGCCTGCACCCCGCCCAAGCGCAAACAGCCCGTCGGCGCGGCAACGGCCCGGTCAAACACATTCAGCCCCTCACCTGGGCCATCGTTTGCACCATCGTTCGGGGCCAGCAGATCAAACAGATCGATATTGGCAACCGCGCGGGCCCGCGCCAGAAAGCGGGCACGCAGGATCTCATAGATCAGAAACTCACCCAACGGCGCCCGCCAAGGATCGGCAGGCGGGATCTCCATCCGGTCCTTGCCAGGGGCGCCCGGCACGTTGAAAGGATGCGCCTCCTCCGGCAGGCCATCCTTGCCCAAGGGCAGTTTGGAATGCACGACCACGACCCGTTCAAGCCCCTTAATGGAGCCAGCAAGCGTTTGCAATTCCTCTATAAAACGGCGGCTGTCTTGCGGTTTCGCCCGATCGAGGATGACAGCCCCCTGCAGACCATGCTGCGCCGCATGGAACCGCAGCCATTCGGCCGCTGTTCGGGCTGTTTCACCATTGCGGACAGCGGCCAATACATTGAGTCCGGCAAACAGTTCCGTCTCCTCCGGGTGGAGCGGAACATTGTAAAGCGCCCCCTCAGCGGAGACTGTGACCGCGCTGGGACCGTCCGAAATCTCAGCCTCCAGAACCGGTGCGCCGCCATAGTTGTGCAGAACTGTCTTGCCCGCCGGAGACACAAGGCCAAGCCCCTCCCGCGAGGTTCCGGATTTGAAGAACAGGCGGGCAATCCGCCCGTTGGATGCACGCAGCACCACGGCGTCCAGCAGGGTACTTCCTGCCAGGGACAACGCGCTGAGTTCGCGTTCAAGGATCATGCCGTCGCAATTTCCGTGGTCTGAACTGGGCATACTGCTGCATCACGTTTTTGGCATTGTTGGCTCCGAATGCGAGGCACAAGGAACGCGGCCGGTTATAGCCGGCCCGCAGACCTGCCGGAACCGGGAAACGCCGTTGGCACCCGCCAAAGGGTCCGGCAGCTGATATTCCCGCAACAGCCAGAATCATGCCTGTACGGCCAGCGCATACGCACGCACGCCATCTGTCAATTTTTTCTGGAAAGTTGGTGCGGTCGAGAAGACTCGAACTTCCACTCCGGTTAAGGAACAGCGACCTCAACGCTGCGCGTCTACCAATTCCGCCACGACCGCACTGTCTTAGGCTTGGTGTCGAGGCGTATAGACC
>NZ_LUKH01000953.1:0-1416 GCF_001593695.1 Leisingera sp. F5
GCGCATAGTCCGAGTCGGACTTTGGCGTTGAAAGATAGCTGTGGCGCAGTTTTGAGAGTGTTATTTTAGCCATTGATGCCTCACGCCGCGCGGCTGCCGTCAGGGGCAAAGTAGTAAGCCTGCGCGGGGTCCATGTAAAAATCGTGCAACTCACCCACGCGGTAGGGATGAACGCCGTGGGCCAGTGAGACCCAGCTGCCTGTGTCCGATCCGGTGCCCATGTCGAAATGGGCCGAGCTTTCAGAGCCGGACAGCTCGGTTACCTGAACTTGGCCCGACAGCTGCACCTGGGCGCCGTTTTTCGCCACAGGCAGCACGTGATGCGGGCGGATCGCGATGGTGTAGGTGCCATCGCTGAGGTTCGCTGCATCGCCGTTCAGTTCCCAGGTGACGCCTGCACCAAGGCGGGCCATGCTGCCCTGCTTGATGATCTCGGCGGTGTTGATCGGCGGGTCCGAGAACACCCGCGCCGCATCGACATTGCCGGGGTTGCGGTAGATCTCGGCGGTGGGGCCGAACTGGGTGACGCGGCCGTCACGCATCAGCGCGGTCTTGCCACCCAAGAGCAGCGCCTCTTCCGGTTCGGAGGTTGCGTAGACCACCACCGCGCCGCGCCCTGCAAACAGCTCGGGCAGTTGGTCGCGCAGCTCCTCGCGCAGTTTGTAGTCGAGGTTCGCCAGCGGCTCATCCAGGAACACCGCGCGGCTTTCCTTGGCAATCGCACGGGCCAGCGCGCAGCGCTGCTGCTGGCCGCCGGACAGCTCATGCGGGCGGCGGTGCAGCATTGGCTTCAGCTGCAGGATATCTGCGGCTTCCTCAACCCGGCCGGCGATTTCCGACTTGGCCATCCCGGCCACTTTCAGCGGCGATGCGATGTTCTCGTACACCGTCATATGCGGGTAGTTGATGAAGAACTGATGCACCAGGCTGATGTTGCGTTTCTGGGTGCTGAGACGGCTGACATCCTCGCCGTCCATGATCACCTGGCCGCTGGCCATCGGGTCGAGGCCCGCCATCAGTTTGATCAGTGAGGTCTTGCCGGAGCCGGTGGCGCCGAGAAGGACGTTGAAGTGACCGGGTTCCAGCACCAGCGAGGTGTCCTTGATGTGCTGAATAGCGCCGACGCGCTTGGTCACACCCTTAAGTTCGAGTGCCATCTTGCTTTGACTTTCTGGCAGGCGGCCTGTTTGCGCCCAGGTGCATGCGGGGGGGCGGGGGCGCGCAGTCTTTTGGGGAAGAAGGCCCCGAAGACGGGAAAGTGTCTCCGGGGCCCTGCAAAGCCCGGCCAATTGATGGGGATCGTTGGCCGGACCGGGAGGACAAGTTTACTCAGTCGCCCAGCGGGCTACCAGCTCGTCATAGTTGACGGTCTGGCCTGCGGGCTTCTCGTTCTCCAGCGGGGGCTTGGCACCGCCA
>NZ_LUKH01000954.1:0-1414 GCF_001593695.1 Leisingera sp. F5
CTGCCGCAGCGATGCCATGTTTCTGGTGCTGTTTTATCCGCTGATCGGCATCACGCTGATAGTGATGAGTCTGTCTATGAATCTGTTGCCCCTGATCGTGCCCATGATCATGGGGTTTGCGATCCTTGGCCCGGTGGCCGCGGTCGGGCTCTATGAAATGTCTTCGCGCCGTGAAGCCGGGTTCGAGCCGCGCTGGATGGATGCATTCGGCGTCATCCGCTCGCCTGCCTTTGGCGGCATTCTGGTGCTGGGGCTGTACTTGGCGGTGCTGTTCATTATCTGGCTGGTGGCGGCTGACATGATCTACAGCCGCACACTGGGGCCGGAGCCGCCGGCTTCGATGCTGGGCTTTGCTGCGGAAGTAGTGACCACCCGCGAGGGCTGGATCATGGCCATCAGCGGCGGCATCGTGGGCGCGGTCTTTGCCTTTGCCGCGCTGGCAATGAGCCTGGTGTCCTTCCCGCTCTTGCTGGACCGCCATGTAGGTCTGCCAGTGGCGGTGGCCACCTCGATCAAGGTGCTGCGCAAAAACCCGGTGATTTGCATGACCTGGGGAGTGATCGTCGGCACCGCGCTGGTGGTTGGTGCAATTCCCTTCCTGGCCGGGCTGATCATCGTGGTGCCGGTGCTGGGGCACGCCACCTGGCATCTGTACCGGCGCGCCGTCGATTAATTCGGACACTGAGCAACAAAAAGGGGCCGGCAATAGCGCCGGCCCTTCTGTGTGAACCCCCCAAAAAACGTCAGCCCACCTTCAGGACAATCTTGCCGATATGGCCAGAGCTTTCCATCCGGGCATGCGCTGCTGCCGCGTCCTCCAGTGCAAACTCGCTGTCCATCACCGGCGCCACCTTGCCCGCCTCGATCAAGGGCCAGACCGCTTCGCGCAGGTCCTGGGCGATCTGCGCTTTGGCCAGGTCGCTCTGCGGGCGCAGGGTCGAGCCGGTCAGCGTCAGCCGCTTGACCATCATCAGGGCAAAATTCAGCTCCACCTTCGGCCCTTGCAAAAAGGCGATCTGCACCAGGCGGCCGTCCTCGGCCATCGCCTTGACGTTGCGCGGGATGTAATCGCCACCGACCATGTCCAGCACCAGATCCGCGCCGCCCTCTTCGCGCAGCACCTTCACGAAATCCTCATCGCGGTAGTTGATAGCCCGCTCGGCGCCCAGATCCAGGCAGGCCTGGCATTTCGCGTCCGACCCGGCCGTGGCAAATACCCGCGCTCCAAACGCCTTGGCCAGCTGGATGGCCGTGGTGCCGATGCCCGACGAGCCGCCATGCACCAGGAACCGCTCCCCCGCTTTCAAGCCGCCGCGGGTAAAGACATTGGACCAAACGGTAAAGAATGTCTCCGGCAGGCAGGCCGCCTGTTTCAGGTCCAAGCCCGCGGGAACCGGCAGGCAGTGTGCTGCCG
>NZ_LUKH01000955.1:0-1413 GCF_001593695.1 Leisingera sp. F5
CACCCACACGTCGCCCGTCCAGATCCGCTCGATGGAGAAGATGGGCGCGCCCTTGCGCATCATCTGTCCGGGCGGCGTTTACCGCGCCGACTACGACCAGACCCACACGCCGATGTTCCACCAGGTCGAAGGCCTGGCGCTGGACAAGGACATCTCGATGGCGAACCTGAAGTGGGTGCTGGAGGAATTCGTCAAATCCTTCTTTGAGGTGGATGACGTCGAGCTGCGCTTCCGCGCCTCGCATTTCCCCTTCACTGAACCCTCCGCCGAAGTGGACATCCGCTGCTCCTGGGAGGGCGGTGCGCTGAAGATCGGCGAGGGCGACGACTGGATGGAGATCCTCGGCTCCGGCATGGTGCACCCCAAGGTCATCGCGGCCGGCGGCATTGATCCGGAGATCTATCAGGGCTTTGCCTTCGGCATCGGCATCGACCGCCTGGCGATGCTGAAATACGGCATCCCCGACCTGCGCGCCTTCTTCGACAGCGACCTGCGCTGGCTGCGCCACTACGGCTTCCAGAGCCTCGACATGCCGGCGCTGCATGGCGGTTTGAGCCGGTAGCGAAACCGATGGAGCTAGTGGCCAAGTTTCTCGAAAGCGATTTGGCTCTAGCTTCCTTCATTGGTGCTGTCGCTTACCTTCTGCGTGGTTGGTTGGAGCGCAATAAGGCTATTTCTGCTGCTCGTGTCGAAAGCGCGACAGTCATTGCTGATGCAATGTCACGTTTTTTCTGTTTCGGGTTCAAATGACCCGTCTAAGATGGAAGATGCTCTGCGTGAAGTAAAATCTACCATGCCTAAAGGAATGCTGTTTTTCTCGAGACGCACAGAACTTAAAGGCAATGATTATTTGGCCTGTGCAAACGTGCTTGTGAGAGACTTGGTTGAAGGCCGAGAAGTTTCTGAGAGACAGCGCGATAACACAAGAACTGTCGCAACCAATTTCCTGAACTCTTTGAGACTGGATGTTCTTGGGTGGTCGATTCTTGGTCTCGCCCACCGAGTTACAACCGCTTGGGACCGGATGAAGTGGCGAAAAGATAAGCGAAGACAGGCATAACTTCTGTTCCGCATCGCGCCCGCCCTAGGGCAGGTCGCGATGCTCTGTGTTTTTCGGAAACGATAGTGTCAAGGCACAGTGCGGTTTGAGAAAAGTTCCCAGCGCGGAATCAAGGCCCAGAGGCCGCCGCGCCATCGCCTGACCGCCCGCACGGGCAGGCGATTTGGGGCCGCAAGCACACCGGTTAGACGTCGTACGGACTTGGTCGGCATAAACTGCCAAACACCACCGTTGTTCGCCTCCCCGCGGTCAGGCGAGGGCGCGGCTCGGCACCCGGACCCACAAACTTGTGACGTGACAGCCACCGCCCGTTGGCTAGGCTCACCGATATGATCCGAGCAGTCTTTTCCTTC
>NZ_LUKH01000956.1:0-1412 GCF_001593695.1 Leisingera sp. F5
ACTCAGGGTCGGCTATACCTTTGGTCAGAAAGTAGGGCCGGTTAAGGTCAGCACTGGGCTGATCCTAGGGGCCGCCGACTACCCCACCTATGTCTTCAACAATGGAACAGACTGGGTTCCTATTCCTGGCGGGCGGCAGGACCATTCCGCTTACGCCGATTTGAACCTATTCTTTGAAGACTATGACTATGCCGGTTTTGCGCCGATGCTGCGATTGCGTGCCGGAAAAAAATTCTCGAACCATAGCCGCTTTGAAAGCTCGGAATTCTCTGTCTCCCTGGGCATCGAATCAAAATTCTGAGAGCGCCTTGGCGCTTTCGCTGGCCATTGCGCACCGCCCCGATTAAATCCCTGCAAACACAGACAGGAGAAACCGCCATGCCCCTCACATATCTGCACACCATGGTCCGGGTGAAGGATCTGGAAAAATCGATGGCATTTTACTCTCTTCTGGGCCTCCGCGAGACCCGCCGATGGGAGAATGAGCAGGGCCGGTTCACCCTGGTCTTCATGGCCCCCCCGGGCCAGGAGGAGGCGCCTCTGGAACTCACCTATAATTGGGACGGCGATGATGCGCTGCCTGATGACAGCCGCCATTTCGGACATCTGGCCTATGGCGTTGATGATATCTATGCCGCCTGCCAGCACCTGATGGACAATGGCGTCACCATCAACCGCCCGCCCCGCGACGGGCGCATGGCCTTTGTCCGCTCGCCCGACAATGTGTCAATCGAACTGCTGCAGAACGGCGAAGCGCTGGATCCGGCAGAACCCTGGGCCGGAATGGAAAACACCGGCCAGTGGTAATTTAACACCCCGTTCCGCAACGCAGAAAACCCGGCGCAGCACCGCCTTGGTGCTGCCCGTTCCGTGCGGCATCTGCTGCCGCTCTCAGGTTTCCTGCAACCCATCAAACACGGTAACAAGGGCGGCCGCTTCTGCAGCCATCTGCCATGAACCATAACGCGGGTCCTGGCGCTTTGCCCTTCAATACGTCCAGGGCACGGTTTCCCCTCATGCCCTGTCTGCGGCCTGCCGGTGTTTTCCCGGCTCTGCCCGGCCTGTTGCCCGCTGGGATTTCACACCCCAACCGGCGGTTTAGTAAATATAGCGGATCTGGTCCGACCAATACCGCTCCATCCGCTTCAGCGCGGTGGAGATATCGTCGATTCCCTCGGAGGAGATCACATCCTTGTTCTCCAGCCCTTCCGCATGGCGCGAGAACAGCGCCGACACGATATCGCGGATTTCCCGGCCCCGCTGGGTCAGGCGGACGCGCACCGAGCGGCGGTCGATCTCGCAGCGCTGATGGTGCATATAGCCCATCTCGACCAGCTTCTTCAGGTTATAGCTGACATTGCTGCCCTGATAGTAGCCGCGGGTCTTCAATTCCCCGGCGGTCACTTCATTGT
>NZ_LUKH01000957.1:0-1410 GCF_001593695.1 Leisingera sp. F5
CGGGCGGGGCGAAGGCGCCGAAAATGGCGCTGACGGGGATGAACCAGCTGACGGCCTGTGCCTCCACCCTGTTTGCGCTGATCAGCCGGATCCGCAACCGGGCCCAGCACATGGACCCGGATGGGCTGCGCAAGAATGTTGTGGCTGAGGTACGTGCGTTTGAAAACCGCGCGCTGCAGGCGGGCATTGCCGCTCAGACGGTGAAGATTGCGCGCTATGCGCTGTGCGCGACGCTGGATGACGTGGTGCTGAACACGCCCTGGGGCGGACAGTCTGCCTGGGGGTTGCAGTCGATGGTGGCGACCTTCCACCGTGAGGTGGTCGGCGGCGACCGTTTCTATGACTTGCTGGCGCGGCTGGAGAAAGAGCCGGGCGGCAATATCGACATGCTCGAGTTCCTGTACATGTGCCTATCGCTGGGGTTCGAGGGCCGTCTGCGGGTGGAGCAGGGCGGTTCCGAGAAACATCTGCAAATCCGCGGCGCGCTGGCCCGGATCATCCGAAATCAGCGCGGCCCGGTGGAGCGCGATCTGTCGCCGCATTGGGAAGGCCTGGTCAAACCGTTCAAGGCGTTGTCGGTCTGGCGGCTGGTCTGGATCACCCTGGCGGCCGCCTGCGCAGTGCTGGCACTGCAGTTTCTGAGCCTGAGCTGGATGCTGTCGAACCAGACCGAGAATGTGGTCGGGCAGCTGACGATTGTCGATTCCGGCCCCAAGGCGGAGCTGGAGCGGCGTGCGCCTCCGCCGCCTCCGCCTCCGCCGGCGCCGACGGCCGAAGAACAGATCGCCAAGGTCACGGGCTTCCTGGAACCGGAGATCAAGGAAGGCATCGTGCAAGTCTTTCAGAAGGGCAACACACTGATTATCCGGCTGGCCGGTTCGGGCATGTTCGGCTCGGGGTCGGACCAGCTCAGCAAGAAATTCCGGTCCTCGGTGAACCGTGTGGCTGAGTCGCTGAATGACGAAAAGGGCAAAATTATCGTGGCGGGCCATTCCGACAATATTCCAATCCGCTCCTCCCGTTTCCCGTCCAACATGGCGCTTTCGTTGGCACGGGCGAAATCGGTGATGGCAGGCATGGCCAAGATGATGACAGACCCGGACCGGCTGTCGGCCGAGGGCCGCGCCGACAAAGAACCGATTGCAGATAACAGCACCCGCGCAGGGCGGGCCAAGAACCGCAGGATCGAAATCCTGCTGGTTCAGGAGGTTGAAGGATGATCCGCCGTTATATCTTTCCGCTGTTCCGGTCGATCTATACCATCCTGCTGATCCTGGCAGCGGTGCTGTCGGCCTGTGTGTGGTATTTCGCCCCTTTCATCGGCAGCGAGGACTGGCGCCCGTTTGACAGTGTGATGTCGCGGTTGATCACCATCGGGGTGATCTTCCTTTTGTACTTCATCATCATCGG
>NZ_LUKH01000958.1:0-1409 GCF_001593695.1 Leisingera sp. F5
TTCAACCACTTCCTCAGGGCTGCCGGACATCAGCACCTGGCCGTCATGCAGGATATAGGCCCGGTCCACGATCTCCAGGGTCTCGCGCACGTTGTGGTCTGTGATCAGCACGCCGATACCGCGTTTCTTGAGGTCGGAAACCAAATGGCGGATATCGCCGACTGAGATCGGGTCGACGCCGGCAAAGGGTTCGTCGAGCAACAGGTATTTCGGGTCCGCTGCCAGGCAGCGGGCAATCTCAACCCGGCGCCGTTCACCGCCTGACAGCGCCAACGCGGGTGCGCGGCGCAGGTGCTCGATCGAGAAATCGGACAACAGTTCTTCCAGCCGCTCGCGGCGTTTGTGTTCGTGTTTTTGCGAGATGTCGAGCACTGCGGAGATGTTGTCCTCCACCGACAGGCCGCGGAAGATCGACATTTCCTGTGGCAGATAGCCGATGCCAAGGCGAGCGCGCCGGTACATCGGCAGGCCGGTCACGTTCTGGCCGTCGATGCTGACGGTGCCCGCTTCGGGGAAAACCAGACCTGCAATGGCGTAGAAGCTGGTGGTCTTGCCAGACCCGTTGGGACCCAGCAATGCCACCACCTCGCCGCGGTTCAGCGACATTGACACGTCGCGGATCACCACCCGTTTGCGGTAGGATTTGCGCAGTTTTTCAATACGCAGCCCGGAGGAGCCTTCGGTGACGGTCAGACCAGGTTTCGCCATCAGTTGCTGCCGCCGTTCGGGTTCAGGATAGTCTTCACCCGGCCGGCCATTTTGGCAGTGCCGGAAGTCAGGTTCACCTCAAGCCGGTTGGAAGCCAAGGTACCGCTTTTCTGGTTCAGGAGCACATTGCCGGTCATCACGATAGTGCCTTGGTCAATGGTGTATTCGGCGCGCTGTGCCTCGGCGGCGTCCGGGCCGCTTACCAGAACCACATTGCCGGTGGCTTCCAGCCGTTCTATGCCCGCTTTGGCGTCTGCTTCGTCGGCGGTTTTGTAAATCACCAGAACCTTGTCTGCAGACAGCCGCATGATGCCCTGAATAATGAGCACATTGCCGGTAAACTCTGCCGAGCCATTTGCCTGGTTGACTGCCAGGTTGTCGGCGGTGACTTCAACCGGCTGGCTGGGATCGGCCTTGACGGCGCCAAAAGCGACGGATGCCGTCTGCGCCGCCGCGAGGCTGGGAAATACCGCGAGCGGCAGGCAAAAAATCAATGCGCGCAAATAGGACACAGGTTATCTTTCCGGTTTCTGGGGTTCATATAGCAGCTTCACCCCGTTTTTGAACAGCATATGGACCGGTCCGCCCTCGGTTTTCACTCCGATACGCATATTACCGGCGGTCAGCTCGCCGATCGGGCCAGTCGCACGGACTGCGCCGGGACTGTCTGCTTCAAGCCCGCTCAGCGCTGTGTTCAGCTC
>NZ_LUKH01000959.1:0-1409 GCF_001593695.1 Leisingera sp. F5
GTCTGGGGCTTTGTGGTCTCGCTGCTGGAGGTGATCCTGCCCTTTATCGGCATCATCTGCCTGACTGCAGCGGTGGACCTGTCCGGGGTGCTTGGCATCCGCGGGTCGATCCTGCTGGATTATGTGCCCGGTTGGGCGCTGCTGCTGCTGTCGTTCCACTGGCTGGGCAACCAGCTGTTCTCCAGCCGCATCGAGAACGATCTGGTTCCGGTGCAAGAGGGGCGGCTGAATGAAACCCGGCTGATGGTCGATATTCTGGCGGTGATCCTGGTTCTGCAGGATGCGCTGACCCAGCTGGAAAACATCGACAGCATCCCGGCTGAGGCCCATGCGGTGGCCAGCTTCCCGCTGATTATGGGCGCGGCCCTGGTTCTGCTGCGCCTGCACCGGATCGGTGCCAAGCGGCGTCAGCAGCAAAGCAGCGATGAGACCGAAGACGACGGCGCCATTGCTGCCGGTGCCAACCGGATCATGAATCTGGTGCGCCGTGCCACCTATCTGCTGGGGTTTGTATCGCCGGTGCTGGCGGCCTTTGGTTATGTGAACGCAGCTGAGGCGCTGATTTACCCCGCTGTGTCCACCCTGGCGCTGCTGGCCGCGCTGCTGGTGCTGCAGCGCTTCCTGGGCGACCTCTACGGCTGGCTTTCCGGCAAAGGGTCCGAGGCGCGGGACTCGCTGTTTGCGGTGATGATCGGCTTTGTGCTGGCGGCTTTGGCCTTGCCGCTGGTGGCGCTGATCTGGGGCGCACGGATCGCAGATTTGACTGAGCTGTGGTCGCAGTTCCTGGAAGGGTTCCAGATCGGCGACACAAAGATCTCTCCAACCGCTTTCCTGACGTTTGCGGTGGTCTTTGCCGTCGGCTATGCGCTGACGCGGCTGGTGCAGGGCTCCTTGCGCAATTCGCTGCTGCCCAAGACCAAGATCGACCCGGGCGGCCAGAACGCGATTACCTCCGGCCTTGGTTATGTCGGCATCTTCCTGTCAGCTGTTATCGCCATCTCGATGGCAGGGCTGGACCTGTCGTCGCTGGCGATTGTTGCTGGTGCGCTGTCGGTTGGTATCGGCTTTGGCCTTCAGACCATCGTGTCGAACTTTGTGTCCGGCATCATCCTGCTGATCGAACGCCCGATTTCCAAAGGCGACTGGATCGAGGTCGGCGGGCTGATGGGCTATGTGCGCGACATTTCGGTGCGCTCCACCCGGATCGAAACCTTCGACCGCTCCGACGTGATTGTGCCGAACTCGGACCTGATCTCGGGCACCGTTACCAACTACACCCGCGGCAACACCGTGGGCCGGGTGATTGTGCCGGTGGGCGTCGCCTATGGCACCGATCCGCGCAAGGTGGAGGCAATCCTGAACGAGGTCGCCAAGGCACATCCGATGGTGCTGCTCAACCCGGCACCCAG
>NZ_LUKH01000960.1:0-1408 GCF_001593695.1 Leisingera sp. F5
CCGCCGCATTGATGCCGCAAAACAGGTCTTCACTCCTTAACGAAGCCTTAACGCGGAGAACAGCCGCGGTGCCGGCGCATCCGGCAGGGGCAGCTTGAGAAAGGGCAGTCGAATGGCAGTGACAGATCAAACCCCGCCGCAGTTAACCCGCGCCCCTGTGGCCAATGCCTTGGGCGCGGTGGCGCGCGCGGTGCCGCTGAGCTTGCGGCTGGAAGCAAACTGGAAGCTGCGCGTTGTTCTGCTGCGGGTGCTGGGGGCGGCAATGATCCTCAGCTCCACTGGGCTGTGGCTGGTTCCGGGCGCGGGTGCAGATCCCGAGATGAACCTGATCCGGATCGGCATCTCGGTGGTGTTTCTGCTGATCGGGCTGGTGCTGATGACCGCGCACGAGCCCGGCAGCCACCCCGAGGCGTGCTTTGATCCGGTGCGCCGGGAGTTGCGGGTGCTGAAGCGCGATGAGCGGGGCCGTCCGCGCACCGTGTTGCGCCGCAGCTATGACACGCTGGGCGGGGTGCGGCTGACAGCGGCAACGGTGCAGATGTATGAAACCGACGGCAGCCTGCTGATCGAGCTGCCGATTGGCTCCGCTGCACTGCGCAGCCAGCTTCGCGACCAGCTGAGCGGCGCGGTGCGGATCCTGACCTGACCCCTCATCGCATTCGCGCGAGGCAAACCCGGCTGCCTTTCAGCCGGGTTTTGTGTTTGCGCGCACACAGATAGTGTTGGTTTTTGCGGGCTTCCTTTTTGGCGCCGCGCGCCGCATCTGTAGCCTCATGATTTATTCTGACGGAGCCTTTCCCATGAAAACGACCCTGTTCGCTGCCGCCCTGGCTGCTGTTGCCGCAACCGGCGCTGCTGCCGCCCCGGAAAAATACGTGCTGGATTCCAGCCACAGCCAGATCTTGTTTGACTACAATCACCTGGGCTACTCGACCACCTACGGCCTGTTCTCGGGTTTTGAAGGCGAGATCATGTTCGATCAGGAAGATCCGGCAGCCTCCAGCGTCTCGGTGACCATGCCGCTCAGCATGATGTTCACCGGCTGGCAGGCCCGTTTCGACCATTTCATGACCAAGGATTTCTTCGACGCAACCGAAGACGAAACTGTCAGCTTCACCTCCACCGCGATCGAAGTGACCGGCGACAACACCGCCAAGATCAGCGGCGATCTGACCCTGAACGGCGTGACCAATCCGGTGGTGCTGGACGCCAAGCTGAACCAGTCCGGCGATCACCCGATGGCGAAAAAACCCTGGGCCGGGTTTGACGCCACCACGTCGGTTCTGCGCTCGGAATACAACCTGGGCCAGTTCGCACCTTTCGTCAGCGACGAGGTGAACATCAAAATCTCAGTCGAAGCGTTGAAGGCCGACAGCTAAGGCTCAGCCGCTGCTGCGCAAGGCTCGCC
>NZ_LUKH01000961.1:0-1408 GCF_001593695.1 Leisingera sp. F5
GCCCGCGCCCATCTGTCTTGCAGCGGCCAGGCTCATGCCTATGCCGCCTCCGGTGGCGACAAGGCGCAACTGGTCGAGCGCAAAGCAGGCAACCTCGGCATCGTCACCGCCTACAACGACATGCTTTCGGCCCATCAGCCCTTTGAACATTATCCGGCCCTGATCAAGCAGGCAGCCCGCAAGGCGGGCGGCACCGCGCAGGTGGTGGGCGGGGTGCCTGCCATGTGCGATGGCGTCACCCAGGGGGAGGCGGGCATGGAGCTGAGCCTGTTTTCCCGCGATGTGATCGCGCTGGCAGCCTCGGTTGCGCTCAGCCACGCGACATTCGACGCCGCCGTCTATCTGGGGGTCTGCGACAAGATCGTGCCCGGGCTGGTCATTGCCGCCCAGGCTTTTGGTCATCTTCCCACTGTCTTCCTGCCCGCGGGGCCCATGGCCAGCGGGTTGGCCAATGACGAAAAGGCCAAAGTCCGCCAGCAATTTGCAGCGGGTGAAGTTGACCGGGATACGCTGCTGGCTGCTGAGATGGCCGCCTATCACGGGCCGGGCACCTGCACCTTTTACGGCACAGCCAACACCAACCAAATGCTGATGGAATTCATGGGGCTGCACCTGCCAGGCGCCAGCTTCGTGCCGCCGGACACCGCGCTGCGCGATGCCCTGACCCAGGAAAGCGCCAAACGCGCCTTGTCGCTCAGTGCGCTTGGCAATCACTACACGCCAGTCTGCGGCATTCTTGATGAAAGGGCATTTGTGAACGGGATCGTCGGGCTGAATGCCACTGGCGGCTCGACCAACCTGCTAATCCACCTGGTGGCCATGGCACGTGCGGGTGGGATCGTGCTCGACTGGCAAGATTTCTCGGATCTCTCCGAAGTTACCCCGCTAATGGCACGGGTCTATCCTAACGGGCTTGCGGATGTGAACCATTTCCATGCCGCAGGCGGCCTTGGTTACATGATCGGCCGCTTGCTGGAGACCGGGCAGCTGCATCCGGACACCATGACCGTGGCAGGCGAGGGGCTGGAGAATTACACTCAGGAGCCTGTGCTGGACGATGGCGTTCTGGCCTGGCGCAAGGGTGCGGGCCGCAGTCTGAACGAGACCATCCTGCGCCCGCCGCACGACCCGTTTCAGCCGACCGGCGGCCTGAAGCGTTTGACCGGCAATCTTGGCACCGCGGTCATGAAGGTTTCTGCCGTGGCGCCTGAACATCAGGTAGTCGAGGCGCCGGTGCGCGTCTTCGCCGATCAGAACGAAGTCAAAGCCGCTTTCAAAGCCGGTGAATTCACCGGGGATGTGATCGTGGTCGTGCGCTTCCAGGGGCCAAAGGCCAACGGCATGCCTGAGCTGCACAGCCTGACGCCGCTGCTGGCGATCCTGCAGGGTCGCAGCCAGAAGGTTGCAC
>NZ_LUKH01000962.1:0-1408 GCF_001593695.1 Leisingera sp. F5
ACATTCTGATGGCCGATGCGGAAAAGGGTGCCAACGCCCGCATGACCGTGGACCTGGAAGCACAGGAGATTACCACCTCGGACGGCGAGGTGATCGCGTTTGAAGTGGATGCATTCAAGAAGCACTGCCTGCTGAACGGTCTGGACGATATCGGCCTGACCATGGAGAAAGCGGACTCCATCAAGACATTTGAGGACAAGACCGCGCAGGCCCGTCCCTGGGTCTGACCCCCGCGCACTGCCAAGACCACATCAGAGCCGCCCGGCCTGGGCGGCTCTTCTATTTTCGCCCGCCAGATTCGCGCCGCATTTCTGCCGCAATTCAGAACGGGCTGTCTCGTTGTGCTTCCCTCGCGCTCTGCCACTGCATCTGGTAGGCGCCCCCCACCCCTCTCATTCTTCACCAAATCCCTGATGCAATCGGGCACCAGTCCCGCGGGGAAAGTGGCCCCTGCCCTGCCGCCGGGCCTTGAGCGGAAAGCCGCCGCCCGGCAACAATGGGGCAAAAATGAGGCAGAGCGCCCTGGGCCATTCCCGGGGGGCTTCAATTCTGGACCCAGAGGCGAAAACGCCCTCTGCCAGCAGCCCGGCTAGGGCGGCAAGGCTGCGGCCTTCGTAGTCCCAATCAATCCCCTGCAATGCCAGCACATCCGGCTGTGCGGCAGAGATCACTTCCACCACCGCGGCAATTTGCGGATCGCTGCCGCGCTCAATGTCGCGCAGCAGCAGGCCAGGCCCGTCCCGTGACAGCTCTGTGTTGAAGGTCGCGATGCGCAGGGTGCCGGCCTGGCCTGCGCCGGCGGCAAGGATCAGAAGAAGGAGGCTCGCCGCCAGCCGCCTCATGCGGTTTGCAGCGCTTCGTCCGCGGCGCTGCCGGCGGCGCGCCGTTTATGCATGATCAGCCCGGCGATGCGCTGCATTGCCATGCCGCGCATGATCATTGAGGCAGGCACCAGCGCCCAGGCGCTGATCACCCAGATCAGCATATGCGGGGCTGCCAGAATTCCGGGATCGACCAAGCCCGAGGCCATCTTGACCGCGGCGGGCAGGACAAACGGCAGCAGCACGCCGCCGATGATATTGACCCGCGCGTCGCGCTGCAGCCGCTGCACCACATCGCCGCCGGTGGTGGGGTCGAAAAGCGGCAGGTTGACCCAGACATTGAAGGCGCCGCTGCCGACAGGCCAGTGGCCGACACGGATCACCAGCGCAAAGCCGGCAATCGCGGCGCCCGCGATCGCACAAACCAGCCCGGCGGCATCGCGCACCATCACCATTGTGGCTTCCGGAACCTGCGGCGGCAGCATCAGCACCGTCAGCTGCACCGGCGAATAGGCAAAGTCCAGCTGCCCGCCCAGCCAGCCGCCAAGACGGTGGACCAGCGCGGTCAGCCCGGTCGGTTCCAGCGG
>NZ_LUKH01000963.1:0-1406 GCF_001593695.1 Leisingera sp. F5
GTCCAGCTGTGTCCTGGCCGCTTCGGCGGCGGCCAGCAGGGTCAGCGTATCCTCCGCCTCCTGGCGCTGCGCCTCCAAGGCCAGTGTCATTGCGGTGAGTTCGGCGTCGGCATTCTGCAGTTTTTCCCGCAGGGCTTCGGCGGCAGCGGCCTCAATCAGGCGGGCGGCTTCTTCATCGCCCAGTTGGGCCTGCAATTCGGAAATCCGGGTTGTTTGCTCGCTGCCTTCTGCCTCAAGACTGGCGATCAATGCCTTCATCGCCTCGCGCTGTGCTGCCGCCAGCCGGGCTGCCTCTACCTGCACATCAATCTCGCCGCGGGCTTGCGACAGGGCCAGGTTCAGGGCCTCTTGTTCTCTCAACAATTCCGCGCGCGCCGCCTCCAGGTCTTCGCGTTCGGCGCTTAGATCCGCGACCCGCGTCCGGGCGGCATCGCGGCTTGCGATCAGGGCCGCCACCTTTGCCTCAAAACTGGTAATGCGGCTGGCGGCCTCGGCCAGTTCACCTGCCTGCCGGTCACGGTCCGCAGTCAGGGAGGTGATCAGGCTGCGCGCCTGGTCCAAATCCTGTTCAGCAGTATTGAGGGTTGACGTCAGCGCCCCAAGCCGAGCGTTCAGCTGATTGTTCTCGCGCTCCTCCAGCCCCAGGGCCGAGGCCAGCGCGCTTACCTCGGCGGACAGTTCATCCAGCTGGCTTTCCTGGCCGGTAATCGTCTCGCGCAGGACAAATTGCACCACCATGAAGATGGTCAGAACGAAGGTCAGCACCATCAGCAGGCCGGTCACGGCATCCACGTAACCCGGCCAGATGGATCCTTCGAACCGGTTGCCCTTGCGTCGGGACAGGGCCATGGATCAGCCCTCCTGCTCCTGGGAGTTGCGCGGATTGACCGAGGTCGGGCGCCCGCCGCGCTGCGCGCCCGAGATCACCCGGCTGAGCGCCGCGATATCGGTGCGCAACTCGGCCATGGTTTCCTGCCGCCCCGCCGAGATCTCTTCGAGGATGCGCAGCATCTGGACGTCGATCGACCGCAGGCGCATACGGCTTTCGGGGTCCATGCCTTCGGCCGACCCGCCAGAGCGCTGCATCTCGTGGATCAGTGCCTCCTGCCCCTGCGCGACGCGCAGCAGGTCCTGCCCCGCCTCGGTCGCCGTATAACCTCGCGCATGACGCTGGAACAATTTGACGCCCAGCCGTGCCTCTAGGGCATCAATATGCCGGATGACGGTGGCATGGTGGACGCCCAGAACCTCGGCGGCGCCACTGACCGTCCCCATACGTGCCACTTGATAGGCGGTGCGAATCTCGTCCCAGTTATCCATGCGAACCCCTGCATCTGTGCGCCAGCAAACATCACCTGTTACTTTCGGCGGATTGCGTTCATCTATGCAACAAATATCTCTTGGTC
>NZ_LUKH01000964.1:0-1406 GCF_001593695.1 Leisingera sp. F5
CAGCTACACCCGCCCCACCATGCTGAGCCAATTGGGCGACCACCGCTTTGCCGCCGAAGGCTCCCCTGCCGACTGCGTGCTGGCGGGCATTCATGTGGTGATGCAGGGCGCAAAACCCGATCTGGTTTTGTCCGGTGTAAACCGCGGCAACAATTCGGCTGAGAACGCGCTGTACTCCGGCACGCTGGGCGGCGCGATGGAGGCCGCGTTGCAGGGCATCCCGGCAATGGCGCTGTCACAGTATTACGGCCCTGCCAACCGCGAGACCGCAAACCCGTTCGAGGCCGCCGCCGTGCACGGCGCTGCCCTGGTGAAAAGGATTCTGGCCGCCCAGCCGCTGGACCAGCAGGACTACCGGCTGTTTTACAACATCAACTTTCCGCCGGTCCCGGCAACAGGCGTCAAGGGCACCCGCGTGGCCACGCAAGGATTCCGCCGCGGCAGCCATTTTTCCGCGGAAGAACAACTCTCGCCCACCGGCCGCCGCTACCTGTGGATCCGGGGCGGCAACCAGCAGGTTGAGACCACCGCCGGTTCAGACGCCGCGGTCAATCTCGGCGGCTATATCTCTGTCACCCCGATGCGTGCCGACCTGACCGCGCGCGATGCACTGGGCGCGCTGAAGGCAATTGAATGAGCGGACCGGATCCCGAAACCAAAATGCAATTCCTCTACTCTGTGCGCTCGCGCGGGGTGACGCACAGCCAAGTGCTGGAAGCGATCGAGCAGATCGACCGCGGCATGTTCGTGCGCGGCATCTTTGCCGAACGCGCCTATGAAGACGTGCCGCTGCCGATTGCCTGCGGCCAGACTATCTCGCAGCCGTCCGTGGTCGGCATGATGACCCAGGCGCTGCAGATCTCCCCGCGCGACACGGTGCTGGAGGTCGGCACCGGCTCGGGCTATCAGGCGGCAATCCTGTCGAAACTGGCACGCCGGGTCTATACAATCGACCGCCACGCAAGGCTGGTGCGCGAGGCGCGGGCTGTGTTTGAGCAGCTGCAGCTCTCCAATGTGACCTCGCTGGTCGGCGACGGCAGCCACGGCCTGAGCGAACAGGCGCCGTTTGACCGCATCATCGTGACCGCCGCCGCCGAAGATCCGCCAAGCCCCCTGCTAGCGCAGCTCAAGACCGGCGGCATCATGGTGCTGCCGGTGGGGCAGTCCGACCATGTCCAGACCCTGATCCGGGTGCGCAAAACCGAAGACGGGCTGGATTATGACGAGCTGCGCCCGGTGCGGTTTGTTCCGCTGCTTGAGGGATTGGGCAAGGACACGTAGACTACCGGCGGATTTCAGCCGCCCCCCGGACGGCATGGGCTATAGTGATTGACGCGAGCGAACCCCCGCGAAAAAGGGGAAGCGTGTTTTGAGGAGAGCAAAATGACCCGGACCACCCCCACCCG
>NZ_LUKH01000965.1:0-1404 GCF_001593695.1 Leisingera sp. F5
GAGGCGCTGGCGCAGGGATTTCGCGACGAAACCGCCGCGCGGGTGGCGACCGGGAGCTTTTACGGCGCGATCCTCTTTGCCTGCCACGCGGCGCGCAAACCAGTCTGACCATTCTTCGGACAACGAAATGGACAAAGAAAAACCCCCGCCAAAGCGGCGGGGGTTCGTAAACGTCTCAGCGAAGCGCCTGTCAGGCTTCTTCGGAGGCCGCGTGCTCTGCTGCGGCATCTGCGGCGGCTTCGGCTTCTTCTTCGGCTTCCTGTGCGGCCAGACCCGACGGTGCCGAGATGTTCGCGATCACGAAGTCACGGTCGATCGTCGGCTTGGCGCCTTCCGGCAGAGTCACGTCCGAGATGTGGACGATATCGCCGATTTTCAGCGTCGACAGGTCGACGGTGATTTTCTCGGGGATGTCACCCGCGGTCACAACTGCCGGGCCCTTGGCATTGATCGACAGGCGCTTGGGGCCTTCGACTTCCATGCGCAGCGAAACCTGCTTGAGGTTCAGGATGATGTCGGTGACATCTTCGCGCACACCGGCCACGCTCGAGAACTCGTGCAGGACGTTATCAATCTGAACGCTGGTGATGGCGGCGCCTTGCAGCGAGCTCATCAGGATGCGACGCAGGGCGTTGCCCAGTGTCAGACCAAAGCCGCGTTCCAGCGGTTCGGCCACAACAGTTGCCTGGCGCGCTGGGTCATTGCCCGGCTTCACCTCCAACTGGGTCGGCTTGATAAGTTCTGCCCAATTTTTGTGGATCATGCGGTCCCTCCATTCCTGTCTGTGCCCCATGGTCCCAAAAGGTACAGACGCCCGAGGTTTAAAATGACGGACTGGGGCCCATGTGAAAACACGAGGCCCCAGTGTAATTTTTGGTCTGTTAGACGCGGCGGCGCTTTGGTGGGCGGCAGCCGTTGTGTGCGATCGGCGTCACGTCACGGATCGACGTGATGTTGAAACCGACAGCAGCCAGAGCGCGCAGAGCCGATTCACGGCCCGAACCTGGACCCTGAACTTCGACTTCCAGTGTCTTCACACCGTGGTCCTGTGCTTTTTTGCCTGCATCTTCTGCAGCCATCTGAGCAGCATAGGGGGTCGATTTCCGCGAGCCTTTGAAGCCCATGGTACCGGCCGACGACCACGAGATCGCGTTGCCCTGTACGTCCGAGATCAGGATCTTGGTGTTGTTGAACGTCGAGTTCACATGGGCAACGCCCGATGCAATGTTCTTACGCTCTTTTTTCTTAATACGAGTCTTATCGCGTGCCATTGATCAAACCCTCCCTTACTTCTTCTTACCGGCGATGGCCTTTGCGGGGCCTTTGCGGGTACGAGCGTTGGTGTGGGTACGCTGACCGCGAACGGGCAGGTTACGACGGTGACGCAGACCACGGTAGCAGCCC
>NZ_LUKH01000966.1:0-1404 GCF_001593695.1 Leisingera sp. F5
GACATAGGTCGTGCCGGCCCAGCCGGAGGTGACGGCCAGTCCGACCACGGCAGACCAGAACAGCGCCTGCCTGTCGGCGCGCAGTTCCGCATTGGCAAGCGTGGCCAGCAGGATCAGCAGGCCGGCAGCGATACCGACCGCGGCAACCGGCAGACCGCTCCAGGCGGCGGCGTAATGGGCCAGTCCCGGCGGGATTTCGGTGGTGACGTCCTGCTGTGTGAAAAACAGGTTGCGCAACGGGGCGAGGGGGCCTGCCAGAACGACATAGGTGGAGACGCCCATCACCAGCACGATCACAAAGCTGCGCAGGTCGCCGCCGCCCAGACGGGCGATGGCGCCGTAGCCGCAGTTGCCGCTGAGGGCCATGCCGTAGCCGAACATCAGCCCGCCAAGGATCGAGGCGGCGGGCATCCAGCGGATCGACAGGTAAAAGGACTGGCCGGCATCGACCAGCCCGAGGCCGATCAGCGCAAAGCTGGACGTGACCGCCACGCCGATAGCAATGCCCCACATCCGCATCCGCAGGGAGGAGCCGCCATAGAGCAGGTCTTCGATTGCACCCAGGGTGCAGAACCGTCCCAGCCGTGCGGCAAGACCCAGCAGTACACCGCCCAGAAGACCGATGCAGGCGGCCAGCTGGTGTTCTGTCAGGAGATCAAACATGCGGGGATTTCAATCAGGCCTCAGCTGCCGTCTTTGCAGAACAGGTCGTAGACCGTTTCCAGCATGCGGCGGGGTTTGTCGTCAGCGAGGCGGTAGAAGATTGCCTTCCCTTCCCGGCGGGGAATGACCAGGCCCTCCAGGCGCAGACGGGACAATTGCTGGGACACAGCAGCCTGGCGGGCCGACAGCAGTTCTTCCAGCTCGGTCACCGATTTTTCACCCGAGACCAGATGGCACAGGATCATCAGCCGGCCTTCGTGGCTGATCGCCTTGAGGAAATTGGAGGCTTTGGTGGCGTTGTCCACCATCCTGTCCATTTCTTCCGGTTCCATATCGGCGGAAAACTGCGGTAATGCCATCTGTTGTCTCCTGAGCGGCGCGCTGGCGCCGCACTCCTCTGCTTGACCCCTGCCGGGACGGTCAGCTGCCGCCCGGATTGTTCGTATTATCAACATATCCCGTATGAGCGCTTAACAAATCTGCAAGCAAGGGCCAAAAGAAATCTTCACCCGGATAGCCTTCAAGCCGGGCCTGTTCCTGGCCGTCCTCAACAATCAGGAAAGTCGGGGTGAACATGACCCGGCGGGCAATCTGCAGATCATCGGGCAGGGCGCGCAGATCCACCCGGCGCAGGGGAGCGAATTTGCCCTCGGCCGTTTTGGGGTAGATCGGGGCGATGTCTTCGTTCCAGCGGGCGCACCATTCGCAGCCTGCCTGTTCAACCATCACCAGTTCGGCCGC
>NZ_LUKH01000967.1:0-1404 GCF_001593695.1 Leisingera sp. F5
TTGAGCTTTGTGCAGGCCTGCGCCTTTCAATGGGTCAATCCCAAGGCCTGGGCGATGGCGCTGGGGGCAATCACGCTTTATGCGGCCAGCCGCGACCTGAGTGCCATTCTGTGGGTCTCCGGAACCTACCTGCTGATCGGCTGTTTTTCGGCCTCGACTTGGACAATGCTGGGCCAGCAGCTGCGGCGGCTGCTGACCCGGCCCGCGCAGCTGCGGGCGTTCAACTGGACCATGGCCGCGCTGCTGCTGGCGTCTCTGGCGGCAATCCTGCTGCAGGCGTAGGGCTACTTCAGCGGCAGGCAGATTTCGGTCAGCAGATCCTCGGGCGCGGTGTCGCGCGGATTGTTGAGGTAGATCTCATAGCAGGGCTGATCGGCCGGCTCTTCACCCGATTGCGGCAGCCAATTGCCGAACAGGCTGTGATAGGCGGCATGCAGGCCCGAGTACGGCCCCTTGTAGGTCAGCACCGCGGTTTTGCCGCCGGGGAGGCTGACTTCCTCCATCCCTTCGGGCAGTGCTCCGCCGGTAAGCTCCGCCCCGGCAAAGCTGCGCAGATCTGCTTCGGGCACCGCGTCCGGGCTGTCGAAATAGACCCCGGTGACGGCGCCCAGCTGCGGCCAAAGCCCGCGGCTTTCGCAGATCGCACCGAAAGCCTCAAAGCTTTTGCCGATTTCCATATAGTCGCCCTTGTGCGGCAAGCCGGCCAGGCGGCGGGCAGGGTCGGTGCGGGTGATCACGTCATACATCGGGTAACTTCCTGTTCTGAGAGTTGGGTTCGGCAGCCGGAATTGACCCGCCCGGCGGAAGGCCGCCGGGCTGTTGCCGTAGGAATCAGAGAACGCGCGGGAGAAGCTGTTTTGATTGAGGTAGCCGGCGCGGACCGCAACCTGCGCGATGGGCATGTCCCCCTGCACCAGCCAGCCCGCGGCGCGGTGCAGCCGGATGCGGCGCACCGCATGGGCGCAGGTTTCGCCCGTCAGGGCGCGGAACACGCGATGCCAGTGAAACCGCGACATCGCCGCCACATCGGCCAGCCTGTCCAGCGACAGATCGCCATCGGTGTTGCCGTGGATATAGGCCAGAACCCGCAGGATCCGGTCTTCGTAACTGGCGGCCATAAGCGGTGCCTCCCTTGCGCTCTCTGCTCTTCCCTCATGCCATGGCAGCAGATCACAAATCTTGCTGAGTTGCATCTTGGCGCTGCTAAGGCCATATAACGGCAAACCCGCTGAGCAGAGGCGACATGACCCAGTATCTGGAATTCGAAAAACCGCTGGCCGAAATCGAAGGCAAGGCGGAGGAGCTGCGGGCGCTGGCGCGCGCGAATGAGGAAATGGACGTGGCGGATGAGGCCAAGGCGCTGGACGCCAAGGCGGCTCAGCTGCTGAAAGACCTCTACAAGGA
>NZ_LUKH01000968.1:0-1402 GCF_001593695.1 Leisingera sp. F5
GCTTTCCACACCGCGGATCCGCGAGCACCAGCCGTACATCTTGAACGACCGGGTGATGTTCACCGCCATGCCATAGGCCGCGTTGACCCAGCCGTATTTCTCGCTGGTGGCGCCTGCGGTGTCCTCCTCGAATGCAAACTCGTCGACCGGATCGGTTTTCGAGCCATAGGGCAGACGCCCCAGGAACCGCGGCATTGCCAGGCCGACGTATTTCGCATCCTCGCTGTCGCGCAAGGACCGCCAGGCGGCATATTCCGGGGTCTGGAAAATCTTGGTCAGGTCGCGCGGGTTCGACAGTTCCGACCAGCTGTCCATCTGGAACAGGGTCGGCTTGGCGCCGGTGATCAGCGGCGCATGGGCGGCCGCGGCGATCTTGGACATCTCGCCCAGCAGCTCAATGTCCGGCGGCGAGTGGTCGAAATGATAATCCGCCACCAAAGAGCCGTAGGGCTCGCCGCCCAGCTGGCTGAATTCCTCTGTGTAGATCTTCTTGAACAGCGGCGACTGGTCCCAGGCGGTGCCCTTGAATTTCTTCAGGGTCTTCGACATCTCTTTCTTGGTGATCGGCATCACCCGGATTTTCAGCTGCTCATCGGTCTCGGTGTTGTTGACCAGATAGTGCAGGCCGCGCCAGGCGCTTTCCAGTTGCTGGAAATCCTCGTTGTGCAGGATCAGATTGACCTGCTCGGTCAGTTTCGCATCAATCGCCGACACGATGCTCTCGATCGAACGCAGCGCATCGTCGGACACCAGCGCGGTGTTTGCCAGCGCCTGTTCGGCCAGGGTCTTGACCGCGCTTTCAACCGCCGTCTTGGCCTGGTCCGATTTGGGGCGGAATTCCTTTTGCAGCAGGCTCGCAAATTCAGCCGAGCCAAAGGCGGCTTCACCACCAGCGGCTTCCGCCTGGAGTTCTTCTTCAGCCATTTTCGTCCTCCGCTCTTATTCTTCGCTGTCGGCGTCGCCGCCGGGTTTCGGCTGCGCTGCCAGCGTCTTCAGCAGGCTCGGATCCTGGATGATCTTCGAGATCAGATCCTCGGCGCCGGTCTTGCCGTCCATATAGGTCATCAGGTTGCTGAGCTGGGTGCGGGCCTCCAAAAGCTCGCGCAGCGGTTCCACCTTGGCAGCAATTGCGGCGGGCTTGAAATCGTCCATGCTCTCGAACGTGATGTCGACCGCCAGGTTGCCCTCGCCGGTCAGCGTGTTGGGCACCGTGAAGGCGGCGCGCGGCGCCATCGACTTCATCCGGTCATCGAAGTTGTCCACGTCGATTTCCAGGAACTTGCGGTCCGCAACCGCGGGCTGCTCCACTTCGGATTTGCCCACCAGGTCGCTCATCACGCCCATCACAAACGGCAGCTGCACCTTCTTCTCGGCGCCGTACAGCTCCACGTCATATTCGATC
>NZ_LUKH01000969.1:0-1402 GCF_001593695.1 Leisingera sp. F5
GCTTGGAGATCACCTGATCCGCAGCAGCAACAGCGATTGTGATCGCCTGATCGCGCACTTCCTTCACAGCCGAGGCTTCCGCCGAAGCAATCTGCTCCTCGGCGGCCGCCAGACGGCGGGCGATGGAGGTTTGCAGATCCGCTTTTGCCTGTTCCGCTGCGCGGGCAGCTTCGTCACGGGCGGCAGCAACGATCTGATCAGCCTGGGCCTGAACTTCCTGCTGCTTACGCTCATAGGACGCCAGAACGGTCTGGGCCTCTTCACGCAGCGCGCGGGCTTCGTTCAGCTCCTTCTGGATACCCTCTGCACGGTTATCCAGCTGGCCTGCGAGCAGCGACGGCACTTTGGCAAACAGCAGAATGCCAACGAACAGCACAAAACCGAGACCCACAACCAGATTGGTGTTGGACAGGTCCAGGCCGCCGCCGGCAGCAAAGGCAGGCGAAGCTGCACCCAAGGTCAGGGCAAGGGCGAGAATATTGCGCATGTCCTTATCCTTTCGTCCGCTCGGCAACTGCCGCGGCAATTGCGTCTGCGTCTGCCGAACCGCCCAGTGCGCTTACCAGCGCCCCTGCGGTATCGGTGGCAACAGCCTTTACGCTTTCCAGCGCACCGGCCTTGATTTCGGCGATTGCCTTTTCGGACTCGGCGGCCTTGGCAGAGATCTGTTCGTCTGCTTTGGCAATTGCCTCGTCCAGCCCGGCCTGAATTTCCACACGTGTCTCAGCAACGATGCGCTGAGATTCGGCACGGGCATCTGCCAGAGCTTTGTTATATGCGTTTTCGGCCTCGACTGCCTTGGCTTTCAGGTCTTCAGCCGCGGCGAGGTCGTTGGTGATGGTCCCCTGACGCTCGGCCAGCACAGCCGCAATGCGGGGCAGCGCGACGCGCGACAGGATGAGGTAGATCACGACCAGAGCGACCGCGAGCCAGAAGATCTGGTTCCCGAAGGTCGAGAAGTCCAGCTGCGGCATACCCGGAGCAGACCCGTGCGCTGCGTCTGCGGCGCCGTGTGCTGCGTCTTGCGTATTAGATGCCATGTCGTCCTCCTTGGGAACTTGCCGTTACACCGGGCAGTGCGGATTTAGGCCGCACTGCCCGGCCGTAAGGAAATAGGTTCCTGAGGTCTTAGACGGCGAACATCAGCAGCAGAGCGACCAGGAACGAGAAGATGCCCAGTGCTTCTGCAAATGCGATGCCGATGAACAGGGTCGCGGTCTGACCAGCTGCTGCCGACGGGTTGCGCAGTGCGCCTGCCAGGAAGTTGCCGGCAACGTGGCCCACACCGATTGCGGCTGCGCCGGAACCGATTGCTGCCAGGCCTGCGCCCACGAACTGACCGAGTTGTGCGATATCGCCTTCCATGAGTATTCTCCTTACGATGGAATGTGGTGATTTAGGG
>NZ_LUKH01000970.1:0-1401 GCF_001593695.1 Leisingera sp. F5
TAATAGCCGTTCGCGGGGTCTTCCCGCAGGATCAGCAGATGGTCCCCGGCGCGCAAACCGCCGCAGGTCACCAGCAGATTTTCGGCGCCGGCGCGCAGATCCGCATCCTGCATCCCGCAGTTCTCCCTCTTGATCCTCACCCGGATGTTACCCGCAGCCGCCCCCTCCGATCCAGGAAAATTTCACAGCAGTAGAATTTTCTACTGTCATTCAGGACGCCCCTTCCCCTATCCTGCCCCTGGAAACCGCGGAGAAAGCATATGAGCGCATGGATTGAGATGATCCCGGACGAGAAGGCCGAGGGCCGTCTCAAGGAATTGCTGGACAAGGCGCGCACGCCGCATGGCACTGTCGACACCGTGATGCGGGTGCATTCGCTGCGCCCGGAGACGATGAACGGCCATGTCACCCTCTACCGGTCGGTGCTGCACTCGGACGACAATCAGCTGCCGTTCTGGTTTCTGGAGGTAATCGCCAGCTACACCTCTATTCTGAACGACTGCACCTATTCGCTGACCCATCACTTCATGAACGTGCGCAACCTGTTGAAGAACCAACTGCGCAGCGACCGGATTTTCACAGCACTCAAGGCGCACCGGCCCGAGGATGAGTTTGCGGGCAAGGATCTGGCTCTGCTGCGTTATGCCGGCAAGCTGACAACGGATGCGGGCAAGATGGTGAAATCCGATTTCGAAGCGCTGAAAATCGCGGGCTGCGACGATGGCGAGATCCTGGAGGTGAACCAAGTCTGCGCCTATTTCAACTACTCGAACCGCCTGCTGAACGGGCTGGGTGCCACAACGGAGAACGACGTGATCGGCTATTACAAGGGCGATGAATAGCCGCTAGCCCCGCGCCGTTTCCAAATCGGCGCGGAACGGCGCCAGGCTATCGGTAAAAGCGTCCAGGAAATCCAGCGCCAGCAGCGACCGGCTGCCCGACACCGGCCGCAGGATCGACAGCCGGTGCTGCAGCTCGGGCGCAAAGGGCACGATGGCAATATTCTGGCCGCGGAACTGCTCGGCATCCAGGGCGCTGACGACCGAGGCGCCCTGCCCCTGGCTGATGATGATGCAGGCGGTGGAGAACTGCCGCACCTCGATCCAGCTGTTCAATTCCACCCCAGCCTCGGAAAATGATTTGTGCAGCTTGCGGAAAAACGGGCTGTCGCGCCGGGTGTGGATGATCTTGCGGTGCTGCAGGTCGCGGGGCGTGATAACATCCTGTTCTGCCAGCGGATCATTCTGCGGCAGCACACAGACCGTGCGGACGGGGATGTCGATGTTTTCCACCGCCGGATGGGCGGCGAACCCATCTGTGATGCCGCAGTCATACTGCTCGCCGATGATCCACTCCAAAATCCGCTCAGGCCGGTCCGGCTCCAGCGTCAGCCGCACGCCG
>NZ_LUKH01000971.1:0-1399 GCF_001593695.1 Leisingera sp. F5
GATCTCAATCGTGGCATGCAAAGCCCGCGCCGTTGGCGGATCACTATGAATCGGGACGCCGTTTTCATTGGCAACACGTCGGATCGCCGCGGCCACTTCATCCACTCCTTTGGCAACGCAGACCGGCGCGGAGCCCTTCTCGCGGCTCCATTGCAGCGCCACCGCATAATGAGTCGGGTTAACAACCACCACGTCGGCTTTCGGCACATCGGCCATCATTTGCCCCATCGCAATCTGCTGGCCGCGCTGGCGGCGCTGGCCTTTCATATGGGGATCGCCTTCAGATTCCTTCATTTCGTCCTGGATCTCCTTCCGGGACATCATGTTCTTGCGGTGGTGTTCAGCATGTTGAAAGGCTGCATCCACAATACCGATGGACAGCGCGATGAGCAGCGCCAAAAACAAAAACTCCATCGCCAGCTGCGCCAGCATCAAGACAACTGACTGCGGGCCAGTGCCGGATGAAGCGATCATGTCCGGAAGCCGGTAAGACAGGTAGACGCCCAGACAGATCGAATAGAGCACCAGCTTCACAAAACTTTTGAAAAACTCGAACAGCCCGGATCTGCCAAATTTATTCTTGGCTCCCGAGATGAGAGAAATACGAGACAGCTTCGGCTCCAGCTTACTGGGCGCAAAAACCAGCGCACGCTGTCCGACAATCGACAACAGAACCAATGCAAAGGGAACCAGAAACCATGGCAGAGCAGGGCGCACCGCACTTCCGATGAACCCGCCCACAGGTGCCGCAGCCGGCCCTTCAAAGAACAGCGGGGCCAGCTTGTCCGGCTGGTCCAGAAAGGCCATCAGAGCGGTGCCTATCCCCTCAACGCTGCTGCTGCCGGCAGTATATACTGCGATGATCAGACCCAGATAGGCTGCGGCGACGGACAGATCCGTAGATTTGGCAACTTCGCCTTTCTCCCGGGCCTTGCGGAGTTTCTGTTCCGTCGGCTCGAATGATTTGTCTGAATCGTCGTCCTGGCCGCTCATGGCATTCCGCCTCCAGGATTCGACATAAAGGTCATCAGAGCTCTGGACCAAACATCCAGGATCATCGGGCTGCCGACCATCAGGATAAACAGACCGCCGAAGGTAATCGCCGGCGCACCGACCATGGCCACCATCAGCTGCGGCATAGCCCGGTTAATCACGCCCAGCGCCAAGTTGTAGATCACCGCTGTAATGACAAAAGGCGCCGCCAGTGTGAACGCCAGCGAAAAGCTTTGCGAAACCCTGTACACCCCCCATTCCGCCAACCCGGAAGCCGCGGGAAACTGACCAGCAGGAAACAGCTGGTAGGAGCCAATGAGCAATTCCGCCGCCCGTACATGCAGACCCATCATGACAGCAAGGGTCACACCGGAAATCATCAGAACGGCCCCCAGAGCCGGCATTG
>NZ_LUKH01000972.1:0-1398 GCF_001593695.1 Leisingera sp. F5
AAAAAGCTGTGCGGGTGCTTGTGTCATGAGGGCCGTTTAGATGCTGCTGACCAGGATTCAAACTGCTGTTTCGCTGATCTATCCGCCGCAATGCATGGGCTGCGGGGGGCTGGTTGGCAGCGACTTTGGCCTGTGCGGTTCTTGCTGGGCCGAGATGCATTTCATCAGCGGCACGGTCTGCGAGGGCTGCGGCGCTCCGCTGCCGGGCGAGGCGGACGGCTTTCGGCTGGAATGCGACAGCTGCCTGCGCCATCCGCGTCCTTGGAGCCAAGGGCGATCTGCGCTGCTCTATGAGGGGCGGGGCCGCAAGCTGGTTCTGGCTTTGAAACACGGGGACCGGACGGAAATTGCACATATGGCCGCTGGATGGCTGGAGCGGGCCGTGCAGCCGATGCTGGCAGAGAATCCCCTGATATGCCCGGTGCCGCTGCATTGGACCCGGCTGCTGAAGCGTAAGTATAATCAATCCGCCTTGCTTGCTGAAGCAGTGGCAGACCGGATTGGCCTGGAGCATTGCCCGGATCTGCTGCGCAGATTCCGGCGGACCCCCGCACTGGAAGGCAAGACACGGGACCAGCGTTTTCAGCATTTGGGTGCAGCAATTGCAACCCACCCGGGCCGGGAGGGGCGGATCAAAGGGCGCACGGTTCTGATCGTGGATGACGTGATGACCTCCGGTGCCACTCTTAGTGCCTGCACTGATGCCTGTCTGCAGGCCGGTGCGGCGGAGGTGCGGGTGGCGGTGCTGGCCCGGGTCACGCAAGCGTGAGGCTGCCCGCGGGCCTCTGGCAATTGTTGCATTGAACCCCCAATTCATCCACAACCTTCGAAACCAGACTATGGGGTCCTGAATGAAAACAGTTGAAATCTACACCTCGCCTCTGTGCGGATACTGCCACGCCGCCAAGCGTCTGCTGAATCAGAAGGGTGTTACCTTTTCGGAAATCAACGTGCTGGCGCAGCCGGATTGCAAGGCACAGATGATCCAGCGCGCCAATGGCGGCCGCACGGTGCCGCAGATCTTTATCGGCGAAACCCATGTCGGCGGCTGTGACGATCTTTTTGCGCTGGAACAGGCGGGCAAACTGGACCCGCTGCTTGCGGCCTGAACCCGGAGAGATAAAATGCGCGCAGCTCTGCTTCAGATGACATCCACCGACATCCCGGCTGAAAACCTGGAGACCGTGAAGGCGATGATGGCGGAAGCTGTGCGCGGCGGGGCGGGATTTGTGCTGACACCCGAGGTCACCAATTGCCTCTCCGGCAGCCGGACCCATCAGAATGGTGTCCTGTGTCACGAAGAGGATGACCTAACGCTGGCCGACCTGCGTGACGAGGCGGCAAAACACGGCATATGGCTGCTGCTGGGTTCTCTGGGCATCAAGACCCACGACAACG
>NZ_LUKH01000973.1:0-1397 GCF_001593695.1 Leisingera sp. F5
CCGTTGCGTTGACCATCACCCCCCAGGGGTAGGAATGCTTCTGGAAGCCGTCGCCCACATCCAGGTCGCCGAACTCCGGTGCGTTGTAGTCCCAGCCGACCGCGTGGCAGCCCGACCAGTTGCCATAGGTGGAGGCGCCGGCCGCCATCGCCATCTTGATCCCCTCGCCGGTGTTGAAGCGGGAGCCGCGCACCCGGGCCATCTCCCAACCGGGGCCAAGGTAGCGGGTGCGCATCTCCTGGCTGGCCTGAAAGCCGCCTGAGGCAATCACCACGGATTTCGCGTGAAGATCCTGAAGTTCTCCCCCGTGGCGGACCTTGACGCCGGTCACTGCGTAACCGTCGGTCAAGATCTCCACTGCCCGGGTTTCATAGCGGATCTCGACACCGGCCTCTTTGGCAATTCTGGTGTGTGCATCCACCAGGCCGGGGCCGCCGCCCCAGGCCTCAAGCGTCAGCCCGCCCCAGAACTTGAACCGCCCATCGACCTTGAACGCCTGCCGCCCGTAGATCGGCATGAAGCGGATGCCCTTGCCGCGCATCCAGTGCATGGTCTCGCGCGAGGTGGTTACCAGCCGTTCGCACAAGTTGGGATCGGTTCGGAAGCGGGTGACGCGAAACATGTCGTCAAAGAACTGCGCCTCGGTGTAAGTGCCAAAATCGGTGATGGCGATCTGTTCTTCACTCAGGTCCGGGCAAAGCGCGCGGATGTCCTCGACCCCGTCATAGGCAAAGCGGATGGCGCCTGCAGTATAGCGGGAGTTGCCACCGTTTTCCGCCTCTGGCGCGCATTCCAGCATCAGCACGCTTGCCCCCTTTTCCCGCGCGGCGTGGGCGGCGCAGAAGGCCGCATTGCCGGCGCCGATAATGATCGTGTCCCAGGTCGTCATGGTCTCAGTCCTTGTGCGGTGCCTTGAACAGATCCTTGCGCAGGGTCATCAGCGCACCCGGATCAATTTTGCCTTGAATGATGGTGGTCTCATTACTGGCCAGCGCAGCCTCCAGGGCCGGACCCATCTCGCCGGGCCCATCGACCCAGATGCCTCTGCCGCCGCAAAGCTCCGCAAACCTGTCATAGCGCGGCGAGGTGATTTCCGCGCCCAGCAGGCGGCCGCCATAGAATTCCTGCTGGTAGGCTTTCTCAGCCCCCCAGGCCTCATTATCCAGGACCACCACAATGATCGGCAGCCTGTGCTGAATGGCGGTCTGGATCTCGATCATCGTGTAGCCCACTGCGCCGTCACCCATCACCGCCACCACCGGGCGCTCCGGCGCGGCAGCCTTGGCGCCGATGGCCGCGGCCAGGCCAAAGCCGACCAGGCCGAAGTCCAGCGGCGTGATCAGGCTCATCGGCTCATAGTGGGCCAGCCGGTCGGCGGCCTGCAGGCAGGTGTTGCC
>NZ_LUKH01000974.1:0-1397 GCF_001593695.1 Leisingera sp. F5
AATAAGATGGACCAGTTTACCATCAACCTGCTGTTTGTGGGCGCGTCCTTTGCGCTCTACATCGGCATCGCGATCTGGGCCCGCGCGGGCTCCACATCTGAATTCTATGCCGCCGGCCGGGGTGTTCACCCCGTCACCAACGGCATGGCCACTGCAGCCGACTGGATGTCGGCAGCCTCGTTCATCTCAATGGCGGGCCTCATTGCTTTCACTGGCTATGACAACTCGACCTTCCTGATGGGCTGGACCGGCGGCTATGTGCTGCTGGCGCTGCTGCTGGCGCCTTACCTGCGCAAATTCGGCAAGTTCACCGTGTCCGAGTTCATCGGCGACCGGTTCTATTCCCCGACCGCGCGCATCGTGGCTGTGATCTGCCTGATCGTTGCCTCGACAACTTACGTGATCGGCCAGATGACCGGCGTGGGCGTGGCCTTTGGCCGCTTCCTCGAGGTCTCCAACACCGCGGGGCTGTTGATCGGTGCCTGTGTTGTGTTCGCCTACGCGGTGTTCGGAGGCATGAAAGGCGTGACCTACACCCAGGTGGCGCAATACTGCGTGCTGATCATGGCCTATACCATCCCGGCCATCTTCATCTCGCTACAGCTGACCGGCAACCCGGTCCCCGCTCTGGGCCTGTTCGGCGAACACGCTGCATCCGGTGAGCCGCTGCTGGCCAAGCTGGACGCCATTGTCCGCGAGCTGGGCTTCAACGAGTACACCGCGCATCATTCCGACACCTTCAACATGGTGCTGTTTACGCTCTCGCTGATGATCGGCACCGCGGGCCTGCCCCACGTGATCATGCGCTTCTTTACTGTGCCGAAAGTGGCGGATGCCCGCTGGTCGGCCGGCTGGGCGCTGGTGTTCATCGCGCTTCTGTACCTGACCGCTCCGGCAGTTGGCGCCATGGCCCGCCTGAACATCACCGAGATGATGTGGCCCAATGGCGGCATCGAAGGCGGCGCCGTGACCGTGCAGCAGATCGAAAACGATCCGCAGTACGACTGGATGGCCACCTGGCAGAAAACCGGCCTGCTGGCTTGGGAAGACAAGAACGGCGACGGTGCGATCCAGTACTACAACGACAAGTCCGAAGCGCTGCAGGAAACCGCGGCTGCCAATGGCTGGGCCGGCAATGAGCTGACCAAGTTCAACCGCGACATCCTGGTTCTGGCCAACCCGGAAATCGCCAACTTGCCCAGCTGGGTGATCGGTCTGGTTGCTGCCGGCGGCCTGGCGGCTGCACTGTCCACCGCGGCGGGCCTGCTGTTGGCAATCTCATCTGCGGTATCGCACGACCTGATCAAAGGCTCGATCAACCCGAACATCTCGGAAAAGAATGAGCTGCTGTCGGCCCGTATCGCCATGGGTGTGGCCATCGCGGTGGCCACCTATCT
>NZ_LUKH01000975.1:0-1396 GCF_001593695.1 Leisingera sp. F5
GCGTCTACACGCCACGTGAAATTCTGTTCTGACCGTTTGAACGCGGCCCGGAAACATAAGCGAAATCATTAGGGAGGAGAAGAAAATGAAGAAACTGATTACAGGCGCTGCCATGGCGCTGATGGGCCTGGGCGGAGCCGCCTTGGCCGAGGATTACCCGGAACGCCCGATCATGATGATGGTCTCTTACGGCGCGGGCGGTGCCACTGATTTCCAGGCCCGGATCGTGACCATGACCGCGGGCAACGAAGACGCTTTGGGCATGCCCATCGCCATCATCAACAAGCCGGGTGCCGGCGGCCGTGTCGGCTGGAACTGGTTTGCGACGCAAGCGGATCCGGATGGCTACACGCTCGCGGCCTACAACGTGCCCCACTTCATCGCCCAGTCGATCAAGGGCGGCGTGCAGTATTCCTCTGACAGCTTTGAACCTATCGCCAACTGGGGCGCCGACCCGGCTGTGTTTGTTGTCGCCGCGGACAGCCCCTTCACCTCAATGGCGGATGTGGTTGCCCATGCCACGGAAAACCCGGGCAAGCTGACCTTCTCCGGCGCCGGGCTGTTTGTTGGCCACCATATTGCCGCGCTGCAGATCGAAAAGGCCGCTGGCGTAAAGATGGCCTATATCCCGACCAAGGGCGGCGGTGCCGCGGCGATGAAGGCCGTTATCGCCGGTGAAGTCATGGGCGGGGTCAACAACCTGTCTGACGCCTTCCGTGCGCAGGAGGCGGGCAACGTCAGGATCCTTGGCGTGGCGGACCTGCAGCGCTCGGAGTTTCTGCCTGACGTGCCCACCATGCAGGAGCAGGGACTGGACGTCGACAATTCCTCGGTCAATTTCCGCGGTGTGATGGTGCCCAAAGGCACCCCGCAAGAGGTGATCGACCAGCTCGCTGCCACCGTGCCCGAGATGTTCGCAAACCCCCGTGTGGCCAAGAAAATGCAGGCCGGCGGCTCGCCCATGCACATCATGACCCGTGACGAGGTCAAGGCGATGTGGGCCGCCCGCGAACAGACGCTTAAGGAACTTCTGGCCGGGCTCTGATCCCGCGCCCCCTGGCCGAAACCCTCCGGGGCAGCGCCCCTGCCCCGGACAATCAATCGAGGAAAGACATGACCGCTCAGGACGCACTCGCCTCTGGCATCGCCGAGGTGGAACAGATCGTGGCGCGCGCACGCACCGCACAAAAGGCATTCGAGGCCCGCGGCAGCCAGGCGCTGTATGACAAGGCAGCCTTGGCGGCAGGCTGGGCCATCATGGAACCCGCCCGCAACCGGTCCCTGGCCAAGCTTGCCGTTGAATCCACCGGCCTGGGCAACGTGCCTGACAAGATCACCAAGAACCACCGCAAGACGCTGGGACTGCTGCGCGACATTGCAGGCGTTCAGACCCAGG
>NZ_LUKH01000976.1:0-1395 GCF_001593695.1 Leisingera sp. F5
TCTGTGCCCTGACTTAACTGGCGTCCCTGCTCCGCCGGGTTCATTCTGTTTTTCCCGCCCTTGCCAGCCGCGGTTCAGATCCGGGTGCCGTCCAGCCGCCAGAGACCGGCAATATTCCGCCTTTGGGGAAACTCAAAGCAAAGGCCGCCGGTACTCAAGCTTCGAGGCGTCCCTGGCCTCCGGAACATCACTGCGGCGGCTGCCTGTGCCGTCGTTCCTGCGCTCTTGACTGCCCCGAAAAGCCGTCGGCGTTAACGGCACATTTGCATTTTTACGCCATTCTTTCAGTCCAAAGGCATAAAGGAACGACCCCGCCATGCGCCAATGGCTCCCGATAACTGCACTTCTACTGGTGATTGGCCTGCTGCCGGAGCGCGCAGTTGCAAGCTGCGCTGTGCATCAGGATTTGTCGAACTTGCACCGGGCCTCAAAGGGGTTCCTCTCCTACCTCAACACTGGTCAGAGTGCATTCTATGTGCAGCATCTGCGCAGCTGGATCAGCACAAACCCGCCCGCGCCGATGCGGCAGCGGATGAAAGCGGTCGGCATTCAATCCGCCGCTGTCAGCATGGAGGAGCTTTTGAAGCAGCAGCAGGTCCTGCTGAAAATCCTCTCCAGCCAGGGCCGGGCCGCCGCGTTGGAAACCGCGCGTCATTTGGGAACCCCGGTGCTGGCGTCTGAATTCGGAACCCGTGTCGAAGCTTTGCCCTGCGACCAAGTGAAGGAAAGCGGAAACGGCAGCAAGCTGGTTGCTGTAGCCGCCTCTGACGCGCGACAGCAGCAGCAGATCAGAAATGCCGCAATTGCCTGGCTGTCCTTTCTGGTTCTGGGCGGCAGTGCACTGTATTTCCTGGACCGGATCGGCATCCGCAAAATCCGCCGCACCAAACGCTATCCCTGCGCGGTTCCCTGCGTTTTGCAGGCGGGCGGCCGGACCGTCCAGGCCCACCTGGTCGATCTGAGCCGCGCTGGTGCCAAGGTGCGCCCCGACAGCCCCTGCGAAATCTCAGGGCGGGTGACCCTTAATTTCGGCGGCTATACCATGGAGGCCCAGGTCCGCTGGCAAACCGCCGGCTATTGCGGCGTGCAATTCTCCAAGGACTTCAACTTCATGCAATTGCACCGTCTGCTGGAGGCCTTTCCGCTTCAGGGCGACGGCCTGCGCGAAGAGGTGCGGCTCGGGGCGTAACGGCCCCGGCGTGCCCGCTGTGCGATCCGGCAGGTCAGGCACAGATCCTGCGCAATTCAACTGTCATTGCAAATGCATCCGCCTGGCACCGGCGCGCAAACCTGACGTTTCCCGCACAGCCTTGCCACGCGGCCCGCATACTGCCGGTCCCTTCCGTTCCAAAGCCAAAGTCACTGGCCAGTGCCGCAAGCCATGGTGTGCAACCT
>NZ_LUKH01000977.1:0-1395 GCF_001593695.1 Leisingera sp. F5
CTTACGAAGTGTCGCTTGGGTTGATCATCATCGGCATCATCATCTCCACCGGTTCGATGAACTTTGGCGACATCGTGCGCGCGCAGGATGGCGATCTGGGCCTTCTGAACTGGTACTGGATCCCGCATTTCCCGATGGTTTTCCTGTTCTTTATCTCGGCACTGGCAGAAACCAACCGCCCGCCGTTCGACCTGCCGGAAGCGGAATCGGAACTGGTCGCGGGCTACCAGGTGGAATACTCGGCCACCCCGTTCCTCTTGTTCATGGCCGGTGAATACATCGCCATCTTCCTGATGTGCGCGCTGACCTCGCTGCTGTTCTTCGGCGGCTGGCTGTCCCCGATCCCGGGCCTCCCCGATGGCGTGCTGTGGATGGTCGGCAAGATGGCGTTCTTCTTCTTCCTCTTCGCAATGGTAAAGGCGATCACCCCGCGCTACCGCTACGACCAACTGATGCGCCTGGGCTGGAAAGTGTTCCTGCCGTTCTCGCTGGCCTGGGTGGTCTTTGTGTCCTTTGCTGCAAAGTTTGACTGGTTCTGGGGCATCTTCGCGCGCTGGACCGTGGGAGGCTGATCAGAAATGGGCGTCGATATTGAGCTCTTTGAACGGCTGGCCGACCTGTCGGTCCGCTTCCAGCCGGAAGGCCGGACGCTTATGCTTGGGCGTCATTCCTTCCGGGTGGAGGATCATATCAAGCACAAGTTTGACCGGATCCTGCGCAAAAAGGGGCTCGATCTCAGCCACGAGGAACTGGTTCAAGAAGACGGTTACTGCGAAACCCTGATGCAAAAGCTGGGATTCGGCGACATGGAAACCATGGATTTTTCGAACTACGAGGGAGCGACGATCCTTCATGACCTGAACCGCCCGGTGGCTGCCGAGCTGGAAGGGCAGTTCGATCTGATATTCGACGGCGGCACAATTGAGCATGTCTTCAACGTGCCAATGGCGTTGGAAACGGTTTTCCGGATGCTGAAACCGGGCGGGCGGTTTGTTTCCGCCAACGGATTCAATGGCTGGCCTGCGCATGGCATCTACCAGTTCAATCCGGAACTGGTCTGGACGTTCTGGGGGCGAAACTGCGGCTGCACCGTGCATGACTGCCGCGGCATTCACAAACGGCCGCGCGGCGGCGACTACCATGTTGAGTTCCAGGACCCTGCCGAGACCGGCAAGCGGATGCGGCTCAAGGGCAAAATACCGGAGGGGCGCATGTACCTCTATTATGAAATCGAAAAGACCAGCGATTCAGCAATGAAGGACCTGGTTCTGCAAAGCGACTATGAAACCAAGTGGCACAGCCACGGAAACGCCGGCGCAACCCGGCTTGATGACGAAATGGCTCCGCAATGACCCAAATCGACTACACCCGCGCCGCCAAATACTTCCTGCTGCA
>NZ_LUKH01000978.1:0-1391 GCF_001593695.1 Leisingera sp. F5
GAGCTGCATTCGCTGCCGTCCTATTACGGCTACCATGTTGCCCTGGCTGCCTTTGTTCCGGCCATTGCAGCGCTGGCCATCTGGCTGCTGGCGCAACCGATGTTTGTTGAGACCCGCGTCTCCGGCATGATCCCGGCCGAAGCCGTCCCGGAAAGCTCCACCCTCGGCCTGGTGATGAGCGACGTGCGCCGGGTGGCCGAAGGGCTGGATCTCGCGGTAGAGCAGGGGCTGCTGACTGCCCGCGAAGCCCGCAATGCTGTCGGCGGCGAACAGGACCTGCGCGCCCTGATGGGCGACGTCGGGGTTGCCTTGGGTAACGAGGTGCGCCCGGAAGTGCTGGCAGCGGCGCAGACCTACCGCAACCTGTCACACACCGGCAGGACTGCGATGACCGTGGTTGTCGCGCTGCTGGCGCTTGGCGGTTTTGCCTGGGCCTACAGCCGCTCCCACAAGGATTTCCGCGCCCGAAACGTGGTGGAACGCGCGGTTCTGGCGCTGCTGATCCTCGCCGCTTCGCTGGCGATCCTCACCACCATCGGCATCGTCCTGTCGATGCTGTTTGAAACCAAAAACTTCTTTGGCCTGCACAGCTGGACCGATTTCTTCTTTGGAACCACCTGGGCGCCCAACTTCCGCGGCGACAGTGACCTGTCGATCCTGCCGCTGTTGTGGGGCACGCTTTATATCTCCTTCATCGCGCTGCTGGTAGCGGTGCCAGTGGGCCTGTTTGCCGCCATCTACCTGTCCGAATACGCCAGCGGCGCGGTGCGTGCCTTTGCCAAGCCGCTGCTGGAAATCCTCGCAGGCATCCCCACCATCGTTTACGGCCTGTTTGCGCTGCTGACGGTGGGTCCTGCGCTGGCAAACCTGTTCTCCAAGGGCGGCCTCTTGGGTGTTGAGTGGATGGCGGGCGCCACCTCGGTTCTGACTGCGGGTCTGGTGATGGGCATCATGCTGATCCCCTTTGTCTCCTCGCTGTCTGACGACATCATCAACGCGGTGCCGCAGGCGATGCGCGACGGCTCGCTGGGACTGGGCGCCACCAAATCGGAAACCGTGCGCCAGGTTGTGATGCCGGCAGCTCTGCCGGGTATCGTCGGCGCGGTGCTGCTGGCCGCCTCGCGCGCCATCGGCGAGACCATGATCGTGGTGATGGGGGCAGGGGCGATTGCCAAGTTCTCCGCCAACCCGCTGGAGTCCATGACCACCATCACCACCCGCATCGTCAGCCAGCTGACCGGCGACACCGACTTTGCCAGCCCTGAAACGCTGGTAGCCTTCGCCCTGGGCCTGACTCTGTTTGTCCTGACCCTCGGCCTGAACGTCCTGGCGCTCTATATCGTGCGCAAATACCGGGAGCAGTACGACTGATGACCGACCTCAGCCAATCC